>NZ_PTRU01000034.1:0-36346 GCF_002965245.1 Escherichia sp. MOD1-EC6021
GGTCGTTAGCTCAGTTGGTAGAGCAGTTGACTTTTAATCAATTGGTCGCAGGTTCGAATCCTGCACGACCCACCAATTTAAAGGTGGTTACTGGTAGAGAATGTGAAGGATAACGTTGCGTCAGCAACGGCCCGAAGGGCGAGACGAAGTCGAGTCATCCTGCACGACCCACCATCCTGAATGATTAAAGCAGCATAATCCCGCAAGGGGTCGTTAGCTCAGTTGGTAGAGCAGTTGACTTTTAATCAATTGGTCGCAGGTTCGAATCCTGCACGACCCACCAATGTAAAAAAGCGCCCTAAAGGCGCTTTTTTGCTATCTGCGATATTCAAAGATTCGAACCTGCTGCAGGTTCGAGTAGAGCGCAGCGAAACAACGGAGCCGCTTGCGGCGACGGCCCGAAGGGCGAGCGAAGTGAGTCATCCTGCACGACCCACCAATGTAAAAAAGCGCCCTAAAGGCGCTTTTTTGCTATTCAGGCATCTCTCAATTTCAATTCTTGACCCTGATGACATACTCCGCGCTTGCTGCGTAAACGACTCTACGTCGGAGGAATAAGACGCAAAGTGTGGCATTCGTCATCTCATACGTATTTCGAGTGACTTTTCCCCACCATTCGACTATCTTGTTTAGCATATAAAACAAATCATGCCGATAATAGCGAATATCACGCTTATGTCGGTTTTAATGTTAAGCCTGTAAAACGAGATGGTAAGATGAGCGTGATGTTTGATCCTGAAGCGGCGATTTATCCTTTCCCCCCGAAGCCGACGCCGTTAAGCATTGATGAAAAAGCGTATTACCGCGAGAAGATAAAACGTCTGCTAAAAGAACGTAATGCGGTGATGGTTGCCCACTACTATACCGATCCCGAAATTCAACAACTGGCAGAAGAAACCGGTGGCTGTATTTCTGATTCTCTGGAAATGGCGCGCTTCGGTGCAAAGCATCCCGCTTCTACGTTGTTAGTCGCTGGGGTGAGATTTATGGGAGAAACCGCCAAAATTCTCAGTCCGGAAAAAACAATTCTGATGCCGACACTTCAGGCTGAATGTTCACTGGATCTCGGCTGCCCTGTTGAAGAATTTAACGCATTTTGCGATGCCCATCCCGATCATACTGTCGTCGTCTACGCCAACACTTCTGCTGCGGTAAAAGCGCGGGCAGATTGGGTGGTAACTTCAAGCATTGCCGTCGAACTTATTGATCATCTGGATAGTTTGGGTGAAAAAATCATCTGGGCACCCGACAAACATCTGGGGCGTTACGTGCAAAAACAGACGGGCGCAGACATTTTATGCTGGCAGGGTGCCTGCATTGTGCATGATGAATTTAAGACTCAGGCGTTAACCCGCTTGCAAAAACAATACCCGGATGCTGCCATACTGGTGCATCCAGAATCACCGCAAGCTATTGTAGATATGGCGGATGCGGTCGGTTCCACCAGTCAACTGATCGCTGCTGCGAAAACATTGCCACATCAGCGACTTATCGTGGCAACCGATCGGGGTATTTTCTACAAAATGCAGCAGGCGGTGCCAGATAAAGAGTTACTGGAAGCACCAACCGCGGGTGAGGGCGCAACCTGCCGCAGCTGCGCGCATTGTCCGTGGATGGCCATGAATGGCCTTCAGGCCATCGCAGAGGCATTAGAACAGGAAGGAAGCAATCACGAGGTTCATGTTGAGGAAAAGCTGCGAGAGAAGGCGCTGGTGCCGCTCAATCGTATGCTGGATTTTGCGGCTACACTACGTGGATAACTAATAATAAGGCGTCACGTTACGCTTTGGGGGAAAGATGGATTTTTTTAGTGTGCAGAATATCCTGGTACATATACCAATAGGAGCAGGCGGTTATGATCTCTCATGGATCGAAGCGGTAGGCACGATCGCCGGGTTGCTGTGTATTGGCCTTGCCAGTCTGGAGAAGATCAGCAACTACTTCTTTGGCCTGATCAACGTCACCTTGTTTGGCATTATTTTCTTTCAGATTCAGCTGTATGCCAGCCTGCTATTACAGGTGTTTTTCTTTGCCGCGAATATTTACGGTTGGTATGCGTGGTCGCGACAAACCAGTCAGAACGAGGCGGAGTTGAAAATTCGCTGGTTGCCATTGCCGAAGGCGCTCAGCTGGTTGGCGGTTTGCGTTGTTTCGGTTGGTCTGATGACGGTATTTATCAATCCGGTGTTTGCATTTTTGACCCGCGTGGCAGTCATGATCATGCAAGCATTAGGATTACAGGTTGCGATGCCTGAACTGCAACCGGACGCTTTCCCGTTCTGGGATTCCTGCATGATGGTGTTATCTATCGTGGCAATGATTCTGATGACGCGTAAGTATGTGGAAAACTGGCTGTTGTGGGTGATTATTAACGTGATTAGCGTCGTTATTTTTGCACTTCAGGGCGTTTACGCCATGTCTCTGGAGTACATCATCCTGACCTTTATTGCCCTCAACGGCAGCCGGATGTGGATCAACAGCGCACGCGAAAGAGGTTCACGCGCGCTGTCCCATTAATGATGATGATGTGAATGGCCAGACACCCCTTCATTCAGGTGGCAGTCTGGCCCATGACAAGGTTGATATTCCATCTGAATAGTGGCGTGCTCAATCTGATAGTGATCCATCAGGTAGTGTTGGATCTGATCTAACAAGGCATCGTGATCGTGTGGCGGGATCACCTGCACATGCAGCGTCATCACCGGCTTCTCGCCTACCATCCATACATGTACATGGTGCACATTGCGGACTTCCGGGATTTCCCGGCACATACGACGCTTCAGTTCGGCGATATCCAGCGATACCGGTGCACCTTCAAGTAATTCATTCACGCTATCTTTCAACAGTCGCCACGCGCTACGCAGAACCAGAAGCGACACCAGTATTGAGAGAATGGGGTCAGCAGGTGTCCAGCCGGTCCAGATAATAATCAACGCGGCAATAATAGCCCCAACCGAACCCAGAAGGTCCCCGAGGACATGCAGTGCCGCTGCTCGCACGTTGAGGTTTTTCTCTTCGCTGCCGTGATGAAGTAACCAGAAAGAAAGTATATTTGCCAGTAGCCCAGCCACGGCAATTGCCATCATCATGACGCCCTCGACCGGACGCGGCGTGCGGAAGCGTTCTATCGCCTCCCAGACAATCAAAATAGTAATCACCACCAGGGCGATGGCATTCACAAACGCCGCGAGCGTGGTCAATCTTAGCCAACCGAAAGTGTGGCGAATGGTGGGAGGACGACGGGAAAATTGCACTGCGAGTAGGGCGAAAAGCAGGGCGGCAGTATCGGTCAACATATGACCCGCATCGGCCAGCAATGCCAGAGAACCGGAAAGAAAACCACCAATGACTTCTACGAGCATAAACCCGGCAGTTACGCCGAAAGCATACAACAAGCGACGAGCATTATTATCTTCTGGCAGGTGTGAGGAAGTGTGTGAGTGTGAGTGCGCCATGACGAGTCATCCCTTAATTATTCTCACTTAACTTTATGACATCATACTGCTTTTAGAAGGGAAAAATTAAAAGGGAGAGACTCCGCTCTCCCATTATTGGCTATTTCGCAGGGTTACTGCGTGGTACCGTCGGTTTTGGTATCGACATCATTGTTGATGCCATCACCGGTTTGGACTTTTTTATTGATATCCGGGCAGCGACCATCTTTGCACATGGTGTTCTTGTGCTCTTCATCTTTGGTCATGCCGTCATTGTTCATTGAAGAACCATCCGGATGCAGCATTGTGCCGCCAGAACCGGTATTTACCCCGTTATTGTCGACGTTATTTGGCGCGACATTTTCACGGGCATCAGGGGCTACCTGGCCCGCATCAGCTGCGGCGTTTGCCTGGCCGTTATTGCTTTGCGCTCCGCTATCGGCAGCCAGTGCGGCTCCGCTGGCAAGGCTTAGAGTGGCAGTCAGAAATAGTGTGGCCAGTTTTGTCATTTTCATAGGATGCTCCTGTTATGGTCGTTATGTCGGATAACCTCTTCCAACAGTGCATTTGCAGGTGAATATAAGGCAATGGTTTAAGATTTCAGCCAGGTTATAAAACGCAGCAGAGAATCTTGAAATAATTAACAAACAAAGGAGTTACAGTTAGAAATTGTAGGAGAGATCTCGTTTTTCGCGACAATCTGGCGTTTTTCTTGCTAATTCCAGGATTAATCCGTTCATAGTGTAAAACCCCGTTTACACATTCTGACGGAAGATATAGATTGGAAGTATTGCATTCACTAAGATAAGTATGGCAACACTGGAACAGACATGAATTATCAGAACGACGATTTACGCATCAAAGAAATCAAAGAGTTACTTCCTCCTGTCGCATTGCTGGAAAAATTCCCTGCTACTGAAAATGCCGCGAATACGGTTGCCCATGCCCGAAAAGCGATCCATAAGATCCTGAAAGGTAATGATGATCGCCTGTTGGTGGTGATTGGTCCGTGTTCTATTCATGATCCCGTCGCGGCTAAAGAGTATGCCACTCGCTTGCTGGCGCTGCGTGAAGAGCTGCAAGATGAGCTGGAAATCGTGATGCGCGTCTATTTTGAAAAGCCGCGTACCACGGTGGGCTGGAAAGGGCTGATTAACGATCCGCATATGGATAACAGCTTCCAGATCAACGACGGTCTGCGTATTGCCCGTAAATTGCTGCTTGATATTAACGACAGCGGTTTGCCAGCAGCGGGTGAATTTCTCGATATGATCACCCCGCAATATCTCGCGGACCTGATGAGCTGGGGCGCAATTGGCGCACGTACCACGGAATCGCAGGTGCACCGCGAACTGGCATCAGGGCTTTCTTGTCCGGTCGGCTTCAAAAATGGCACCGACGGTACGATTAAAGTGGCTATCGATGCTATTAATGCCGCCGGTGCGCCGCACTGCTTCCTGTCCGTAACGAAATGGGGGCATTCGGCGATTGTGAATACCAGCGGTAACGGCGATTGCCATATCATTCTGCGCGGCGGTAAAGAGCCTAACTACAGCGCTAAGCACGTTGCTGAAGTGAAAGAAGGGCTGAACAAGGCAGGCCTGCCAGCACAGGTGATGATCGATTTCAGCCATGCTAACTCGTCGAAACAATTCAAAAAGCAGATGGATGTTTGTGCTGACGTTTGCCAGCAGATTGCCGGTGGCGAAAAGGCCATTATTGGCGTGATGGTGGAAAGCCATCTGGTGGAAGGCAATCAGAGCCTCGAGAGTGGGGAACCGCTGGCCTATGGCAAGAGCATCACCGATGCCTGCATTGGCTGGGAAGATACCGATGCTCTGTTACGTCAACTGGCGAATGCAGTAAAAGCGCGTCGCGGGTAAAGTTTAATTGTCGGATGCGCCGTCACAGTGGTTATCCGATGAATCACCGTAGGCCTGATAAGACGCGCAGCGTCGCATCAGGCAATGTGCTCCATTGTTAGCAACAAAAAAGCCGACTCACTTGCAGTCGGCTTTCTCATTTTTAAGCGAATGACGTTTACTTCGCTTTACCCTGGTTAGCAACGGCCGCTGCTTTCGCCGCGATCTCGTCAGCATTACCCAGATAATAGCGTTTCAGCGGTTTGAAATTCTCGTCGAATTCATAAACCAGTGGCACGCCAGTCGGGATATTCAGCTCAAGAATCTCTTCTTCGCTCATGTTATCGAGATATTTCACCAGCGCACGTAACGAGTTACCGTGTGCGGCGATGATTACGCGCTCACCGCTCTTCATACGCGGCAGAATGGTTTCATTCCAGTAAGGGATCACGCGGTCAATGGTCAGCGCCAGGCTTTCCGTCAGTGGCAGTTCTTTCTCGCTCAGCTTCGCGTAACGTGGATCGTGACCCGGATAACGCTCATCATCTTTAGTCAGTTCCGGCGGAGTCACTGCAAAACCACGACGCCACTGTTTCACCTGCTCGTCGCCATACTTTTCAGCGGTTTCCGCTTTATTCAGACCCTGCAACGCACCGTAGTGACGTTCGTTCAGTTTCCAGGATTTCTCAACGGGCAGCCATGCCTGATCCAGTTCGTCCAGCACATTCCACAGGGTATGGATAGCGCGTTTCAGCACAGAGGTGTAAGCAAAATCAAAGCTGTAACCTTCCTCTTTCAGCAGCTTACCAGCTGCTTTTGCTTCGCTTACGCCTTTCTCAGACAGATCCACGTCGTACCAACCGGTAAAACGGTTTTCTTTGTTCCACTGACTTTCGCCATGACGAACCAGAACCAGCTTAGTTACAGCCATATACTTACTCCTCAAACCATCTTTTAATGATAATAATTCTCATTATATTGCCGTGACGAAGCAACAGCAATGCTTACGCATAACCATAGCGAAAATAGTGTCGCAGTGTAAGGTTGTTGTGAATATTGAGTTGCAAATATGTCGGTGTTTGCTGGTGATTTGAGCAATATAAGGAGAAAGCCCTCATCGCGAGGGCTTAAAGTTATTCAGCTATAAACTGATATTCTGTCAGGCTGGAATACTCTTCGCCAGGACGCAGGAAGCAGTCCGGTTGCGGCCATTCAGGGTGGTTTGGGCTGTCCGGCAGGAACTCGCTTTCCAGCGCCAGGCCCTGCCAGTCGGCGTAAGGTTCAGTTCCCCGTGACGGCGTGCCACCAAGGAAGTTGCCGGAGTAAAATTGCAGAGCCGGAGCGGTGGTGTAGACCTTCAGTTGCAATTTTTCATCTGCTGACCAGACATGCGCCGCCACTTTCTTGCCATCACCTTTAGCCTGTAACAAGAACGCGTGATCGTAACCTTTCACTTTGCGCTGATCATCGTCGGCAAGAAATTCACTGGCGATGATTTTGGCGCTGCGGAAATCAAAAGACGTTCCGGCGACAGATTTCAGGCCGTCGTGCGGAATGCCGCCTTCATCAACCGGCAGATATTCGTCTGCCAGAATCTGCAGCTTGTGATTGCGTACGTCAGACTGCTCGCCGTCGAGGTTGAAATAGACGTGGTTAGTCATATTCACCGGGCAAGGTTTATCAACCGTGGCGCGATAAGTAATGGAGATACGGTTATCGTCGGTCAGACGATATTGCACCGTCGCGCCGAGATTCCCCGGAAAGCCCTGATCGCCATCTTCTGAACTCAGGGCAAATAGCACCTGACGATCGTTCTGATTCACAATCTGCCAGCGACGTTTGTCGAACCCTTCCGGGCCGCCGTGCAGCTGGTTAACGCCCTGACTTGGCGAAAGCGTCACGGTTTCACCGTCAAAGGTATAACGACTATTGGCGATACGGTTTGCATAACGACCAATAGAGGCCCCCAGAAACGCGGCCTGATCCTGATAGCATTCCGGGCTGGCGCAGCCGAGCAGCGCCTCGCGGACGCTGCCATCGGAAAGCGGAATACGGGCGGAAAGTAAAGTCGCACCCCAGTCCATCAGCGTGACTACCATCCCTGCGTTGTTACGCAAAGTTAACAGTCGGTACGGCTGACCATCGGGTGCCAGTGCGGGAGTTTCGTTCAGCACTGTCCTGCTCCTTGTGATGGTTTACAAACGTAAAAAGTCTCTTTAATACCTGTTTTTGCTTCATATTGTTCAGCGACAGCCTGCTGTACGGCAGGCACCAGCGCTTCCGGGATCAGTGCGACGATACAGCCGCCAAATCCGCCGCCGGTCATGCGTACGCCACCTTTGTCGCCAATCACAGCTTTGACGATTTCTACCAGAGTGTCAATTTGCGGCACGGTGATTTCGAAATCATCGCGCATAGAAGCATGAGACTCCGCCATCAACTCGCCCATACGTTTCAGGTCGCCTTGCTCCAGTGCGCTGGCTGCTTCAACGGTACGGGCGTTTTCAGTCAGGATATGACGCACGCGTTTCGCCACGATCGGGTCCAGTTCATGTGCAACAGCGTTGAACTCCTCAATAGTGACATCGCGCAGGGCTGGCTGCTGGAAGAAACGCGCGCCGGTTTCGCACTGTTCACGACGGGTGTTGTATTCGCTGCCAACCAGGGTACGTTTGAAGTTACTGTTGATGATGACGACAGCCACACCTTTCGGCATGGAAACCGCTTTGGTGCCCAGTGAGCGGCAATCGATCAGCAAGGCATGATCTTTTTTGCCGAGCGCGGAAATCAGCTGATCCATGATCCCACAGTTACAGCCAACAAACTGGTTTTCTGCTTCCTGGCCGTTAAGTGCGATTTGTGCGCCGTCCAGCGGCAGATGATAAAGTTGCTGCAATACGGTTCCGACCGCGACTTCCAGTGAAGCGGAAGAACTTAACCCTGCACCCTGCGGCACATTGCCGCTGATCACCATGTCCACACCGCCAAAGTTGTTGTTACGCAGTTGCAGATGTTTCACTACGCCACGGACGTAGTTAGCCCATTGATAGTTTTCATGAGCGACAATGGGTGCATCAAGGGAAAACTCGTCAAGCTGATTTTCATAATCGGCTGCCATCACGCGAACTTTACGGTCATTGCGTGGCGCACAGCTAATCACGGTTTGATAATCAATCGCGCAGGGCAGAACGAAACCGTCGTTGTAGTCGGTGTGTTCGCCAATAAGATTCACGCGGCCAGGCGCCTGAATGGTATGAGTGGCAGGGTAGCCAAATGCATTGGCAAACAGAGATTGTGTTTTTTCTTTCAGACTCATTACTTACACTCCGGATTCGCGAAAATGGATATCGCTGACTGCGCGCAAACGCTCTGCTGCCTGTTCTGCGGTCAGGTCTCGCTGGGTCTCTGCCAGCATTTCATAACCAACCATAAATTTACGTACGGTGGCGGAGCGCAACAGAGGCGGATAAAAGTGCGCGTGCAGCTGCCAGTGTTGATTCTCTTCGTCATTAAATGGCGCGCCGTGCCAGCCCATAGAGTAGGGGAAGGAGCACTGGAAGAGGTTGTCATAACGACTGGTCAGCTTTTTCAACGCCAGCGCCAAATCGCTGCGCTGGGCGTCGGTCAAATCGGTGATCCGCAAAACGTGGGCTTTGGGCAGCAGTAGCGTTTCGAACGGCCAGGCAGCCCAGTAAGGCACAACGGCTAACCAGTGTTCGGTTTCGACAACGGTACGGCTACCGTCTGCCAGCTCGCGCTGAACATAATCCACCAGCATTGGTGATTTCTGCCCGGCGAAATATTCTTTTTGCAGGCGGTCTTCGCGCTCAGCTTCGTTAGGCAGGAAGCTATTTGCCCAAATCTGTCCGTGCGGATGCGGGTTAGAGCAGCCCATCGCCGCGCCTTTGTTTTCAAAGACCTGCACCCACGGGTATGTTTTCCCCAGTTCTGCGGTTTGCTCCTGCCAGGTTTTGACGATTTCCGTCAATGCCGCAACGCTCAGTTCTGGCAGCGTTTTACTGTGATCCGGTGAAAAGCAGATCACCCGGCTGGTACCGCGCGCGCTCTGACAACGCATCAAAGGATCGTTGCTTTCTGGCGCATCTGGCGTGTCAGACATCAAGGCCGCAAAGTCATTAGTGAAAACGTAAGTCCCGGTGTAATCGGGGTTTTTATCGCCTGTCACCCGCACATTACCTGCGCAGAGGAAGCAATCTGGATCGTGCGCAGGTAACATCTGTTTGGCTGGCGTTTCCTGCGCCCCCTGCCAGGGGCGCTTAGCGCGGTGCGGTGAAACCAGAATCCATTGCCCGGTGAGCGGGTTGTAGCGGCGATGTGGATGATCAACGGGATTAAATTGCGTCATGGTCGTTCCTTAATCGGGATATCCCTGTGGATGGCGTGACTGCCAGTGCCAGGTGTCCTGCGCCATTTCATCGAGTGTGCGCGTCACGCGCCAGTTCAGTTCACGGTCGGCTTTGCTGGCGTCCGCCCAGTAGGCCGGAAGGTCGCCCTCGCGACGCGGTGCAAAATGATAGTTAACCGGTTTGCCGCAGGCTTTGCTGAAGGCATTAACCACGTCCAGCACGCTGCTGCCTACGCCAGCGCCGAGGTTGTAGATGTGTACGCCTGGCTTGTTCGCCAGTTTTTCCATCGCCACGACGTGACCGTCCGCCAGATCCATTACGTGGATGTAATCACGCACGCCAGTACCATCTTCGGTCGGATAATCGTTACCAAAAATCGCCAGCGAGTCGCGACGGCCTACAGCAACCTGGGCGATGTATGGCATCAGGTTATTCGGAATCCCTTGCGGATCTTCGCCCATATCACCCGACGGATGCGCGCCAACTGGGTTGAAGTAGCGCAGCAGGGCAATGCTCCAGTCCGGCTGGGCTTTTTGCAGATCGGTGAGGATCTGTTCCACCATCAGCTTGCTTTTGCCGTAAGGGCTTTGCGGTGTGCCGGTCGGGAAGCTTTCAACATATGGAATTTTGGGCTGATCGCCATAAACGGTGGCGGAGGAGCTAAAGATAAAGTTTTTGACGTTAGCGGCGCGCATGGCGCTAATCAGGCGCAGAGTACCGTTGACATTGTTGTCGTAATATTCCAGCGGTTTTTGTACCGATTCGCCAACGGCTTTCAGCCCGGCGAAGTGGATCACGGTGTCGATAGCGTGATCGTGCAGGATCTCGGTCATCAACGCTTCGTTACGGATATCGCCTTCAACAAACGTTGGATGTTTGCCGCCTAAACGCTCGATAACAGGCAGTACGCTGCGCTTACTGTTACAGAGGTTATCAAGAATGATGACATCATGACCGTTTTGCAGTAATTGCACACAGGTATGACTTCCAATGTAACCGCTACCACCGGTAACCAGAACTCTCATAATTCGCTCCATTAGGCTTATGGTATGAAATAACCATAGCATAACAAAGATGCGAAAAGTGTGACATGGAATAAATTAGTGGAATCGTTTACACAGGAATTTAGCCGTTTTTTATGCGCGATTAAGTGATTATAAAACAGCGGCTTTATGAATGATTGCGCTTTTTATCTGAAAAAAAAGACGCGGTTTCATGCCTGGATGCGTCGAACTGTAGGCCGGAGAGGGCGCTTAGGCCGCCTCCGGTACAGTCAGCATTACCGACTCAGTTTATTTTTGTCAGCGCATAACGATAGAGGTCACCGTCCGGCACGAACTCAAGACGATGGGAAATACAGGCGGGCGCATCTTCGGCGTGGTGTGAAACAAACAATAATTGCGTTTCACCTTCGCTAATCAGCACATCAACAAAACGGCGGATAAGCTGGCGATTGAGCGGATCAAGCCCCTGTAGTGGTTCATCAAGAATAAGCAACGTCGGATGCTTCACCAGTGCGCGAACGATCAGCGCCAGACGTTGCTGTCCCCAGGAAAGACTATGGTAAGGCGCGTCAGCCGTGCGTTTATCAATGCCGAGAATATCCAGCCACTGCTGCACCAGTTTTTGCTGGCGATCTGAAACGGCCTGATAAATGCCAATCGAATCAAAATAGCCAGAAAGGATCACATTACGCACGGTAGTGCTGACCCGGTAATCCAGATGCAAACTACTGCTGACGTAACCGATATGCTTTTTGATGTCCCAGATGGTTTCGCCGCTGCCGCGACGTCGTCCAAAAAGCGTCAAATCGTTGCTGTAACCTTGCGGATGATCGCCTGTAATCAGGCTTAATAGCGTCGATTTTCCCGCGCCATTTGGCCCGACAATTTGCCAGTGCTCGCCTGGATTCACCTGCCAGCTAAGGTTATTAAGAATGGGGCGATCGTTATAAGAAACCACGCCATTTTTCAGCACAATGCGCGGTTCGTTGGTGGGTAAGGCGTGACGTGCTGAAGGCACATCCGGCTCTGGCAGTTGTACACCTTCAAGCCGCTCGCTATGCGCCAGTTGCGCGACAAGTGCCTGCTGCAGCAGTTCCTCTTTAGCACCAGTTTCCGCTAACGTGCAATCCGCCAGCACACCAGCAAACTGGACAAATTCCGGGATCTCATCGAAGCGATTGAGCACCAGTACCAGGGTAATACCGGACTGATGTAACGAGGCGAGTCGCTCAGCCAGCTGCTGACGTGAGGCAACATCAAGGCCATCGAACGGCTCATCAAGAATCAACAAGTCTGGCTCCGACATCAGCGCCTGACAGAGCAGGGTTTTTCGCGTCTCGCCAGTGGAAAGGTATTTAAAGCGTCGGTCGAGGAGGGCGGTAATACCGAACTGCTGCGCCAGTTGTATGCAACGCGGTGCATCCTTTACTTCATCCTGAATGATTTCAGCCGTAGTGCGTCCGGTGTCATCTTCGCCAGAGGCGAGCATATCGGTGTTATTCCGCAGCCATTCGTCGCTGACGAGCTTTTGCAATTGCTCGAAGGAGAGACGAGTAATATGGGAAAACTGACTTTGCCGTTCACCTTTCAAAAGCGGAAGTTCCCCCGCCAGCGCGCGGGCCAGCGCCGATTTCCCGCTGCCATTAGAACCGACAAACGCCCAACTATCACCCGCGTTTAACGTTAGCTGAGGCAATTGCAGCGTTTTTGTGTCGCCAAGACGAAACGTGCCTTGCAAAATTTGCAATGATGACATTTTATATCCCATTTTTTGCAGCGATTACTGACAGGGATACGTGTTTCATAACAAATTGTCAACACGCTTAGCAAAGCGTAGCGATAATCACGCTGTCGGCGTTAAAGTAAGCCGTGGCATTCTGCCCTTGTTCAAGAGAAGCTGCTTCATTTATCGGCACCGTGGCGCACAGAGTTTGCCCGTCAGGTAGCGCCATTAATACTTCGCACTGTTCTGCACCGCGCTCTATATGACGAATAATGCCCGGCAATTGGTTGTCGGCACCCTGGGCGACAGTGTCATCCTGAGTAATGTTCACCCACGGCGCTTTCAGCAGAATCAACACTTCTTTGCCTTCATCCAGTCCCAGACGTGCGCCACTTTGTGCGGTAATCGCGACTTTAAGGCGTGTTTTGCCATCGGCCAGTAAGACATCAACATGTTGTTGAATGTCATCATGATCGCGGGCGGTGATGGTGCCAAACCACTGGTTACGGGCACTGGTCTGCAGTGAAAAACGTGAGATCGCGGCCAGCAGGCTGTTCAGCGGCAGGGCGTCATCGTCACTTAACACATCAAAGGCTTTTTGCTGGATTTGCGCCAGTAAATCATAGAGCTGAATCAGTCGCTGACCATAGCGGGTCAGTACTGCGCCGCCGCCACCTTTACCGCCTGTTGCGCGCTCAACCAGAATATGCTCACTTAACTGATTCATCTCGTTAATGGCATCCCAGGCGCTTTTATAGCTGATACCGGCATCTTTCGCTCCCTGGCTAATGGAACCGGAAAGCGCAATGTGTTTTAGTAGCGAAATGCGGCGCGGGTCGGCGAATAATTTTTGTTGAAGCTTAAGGGTGAGAAGGATTTCGGCCTGCATAACAATGTCCTGGCAAAAGTCTTATTGTGACGGAAAACGAGCGCCACGCAAAGCTGACCGCACAAAAGGGGAGTGCTTTTCTGTGCTTAGCGGTTAGAATAGTCTCATGACTATATCTGGAGTTGACCATGTTAGAGTTATTAAAAAGTCTGGTATTCGCCGTAATCATGGTACCTGTCGTGATGGCCATCATCCTGGGTCTGATTTACGGTCTTGGTGAAGTATTCAACATCTTTTCTGGTGTTGGTAAAAAAGACCAGCCCGGACAAAATCATTGATTCTCTGAATGCCCGCGTAGTCGGGCATTTTCTTTTTCTCAACTTCCTGCTTTTCCTGCCGATATTTTTTTCATCAACCTCACAAAGGTTAGCAATAACTGCTGGGAAAATTCTGAACTTGCCGTTATATTGTCGCCTACATAACGTCACATTAAGGGGTTACCAATGGCTCGTAAATGGTTGAACTTGTTTGCCGGGGCGGCATTCTCTTTCGCTGTTGCTGGCAATGCACTGGCAGATGAAGGAAAAATCACGGTGTTCGCCGCCGCATCACTGACTAACGCAATGCAGGACATCGCTACGCAGTATAAAAAAGAGAAAGGCGTAGATGTCGTCTCTTCTTTCGCCTCGTCTTCTACCCTGGCCCGTCAGATTGAAGCGGGTGCGCCTGCGGATCTGTTTATTTCTGCCGATCAGAAATGGATGGATTATGCGGTTGATAAAAAAGCGATCGATACGGCCTCGCGTCAGACTCTACTCGGTAATAGCCTGGTTGTTGTAGCACCGAAAGCCAGCGAGCAGAAAGATTTCTCCATTGACAGCAAAACCAACTGGACTTCGCTGCTGAATGGCGGTCGCCTGGCGGTTGGTGATCCGGAACATGTTCCCGCTGGCATTTATGCAAAAGAAGCACTGCAAAAACTGGGCGCATGGGATACGCTCTCCCCGAAACTGGCTCCGGCGGAAGATGTTCGTGGCGCGCTGGCGTTGGTCGAACGCAATGAAGCGCCGCTGGGTATTGTTTACGGTTCTGACGCTGTTGCCAGCAAAGGGGTAAAAGTGGTTGCCACCTTCCCGGAAGATTCACATAAAAAAGTGGAATATCCGGTTGCTGTTGTGGAAGGACATAACAATGCGACAGTAAAAGCATTTTATGATTATCTGAAGGGACCGCAGGCTGCGGAAATTTTTAAACGCTACGGATTTACAACCAAGTAATGATACTGACCGATCCAGAATGGCAGGCGGTTTTATTAAGCCTGAAAGTTTCTTCCCTGGCTGTGCTGTTTAGCCTGCCGTTTGGGATCTTTTTTGCCTGGTTACTGGTGCGTTGCACATTTCCGGGCAAAGCTCTGCTCGACAGCGTACTGCATCTACCGCTGGTGTTACCGCCCGTGGTCGTCGGTTACTTGTTATTAGTTTCGATGGGACGGCGCGGATTTATCGGTGAACGTCTGTATGACTGGTTTGGCATTACCTTCGCCTTTAGCTGGCGTGGCGCGGTTCTCGCTGCCGCCGTGATGTCGTTTCCGTTGATGGTGCGGGCAATTCGTCTGGCGCTGGAAGGGGTTGATGTCAAACTGGAACAGGCCGCAAGAACATTGGGGGCAGGGCGCTGGCGCGTGTTCTTTACTATCACGTTACCGCTGACCTTACCGGGAATTATCGTCGGTACGGTACTGGCATTCGCTCGTTCGCTTGGTGAGTTTGGGGCAACGATCACCTTTGTTTCTAACATTCCTGGCGAAACGCGAACCATTCCTTCAGCCATGTATACCCTGATCCAGACCCCCGGCGGGGAAAGTGGTGCGGCGAGACTGTGCATTATCTCTATTGCGTTGGCGATGATCTCCCTGTTGATTTCTGAATGGCTGGCCAGAATCAGCCGTGAACGGGCGGGGCGCTAATCATGCTGGAACTGAATTTTTCCCAGACGTTGGGCAATCATTGCCTGGCCATTAATGAAACGCTGCCCGCCAATGGTATCACCGCTATCTTTGGTGTCTCCGGAGCTGGAAAAACCTCGCTGATTAATGCCATCAGTGGGCTGACACGTCCGCAAAAAGGGCGGATTGTCCTCAATGGTCGGGTACTAAATGACGCCGAAAAAGGGATCTGCCTTTCGCCAGAAAAGCGTCGCGTTGGTTATGTGTTTCAGGATGCGCGGCTGTTTCCGCATTACAAAGTACGTGGAAATCTGCGCTACGGCATGGCGAAAAGCATGGCCGATCAGTTCGATAAGCTGGTGGCGCTTTTAGGCATTGAACCGTTGCTTGACCGTTTACCAGGCAGCCTGTCCGGAGGCGAAAAACAGCGTGTGGCGATTGGGCGGGCTTTGCTGACAGCACCGGAATTGCTGTTGCTGGATGAACCACTGGCCTCGCTGGATCTTCCGCGAAAACGCGAGCTATTGCCTTATCTGCAACGGTTGACGCGGGAAATCAACATTCCAATGCTCTATGTCAGCCATTCGCTGGATGAGATCCTCCATCTGGCAGACCGAGTGATGGTACTGGAAAACGGCCAGGTGAAAGCGTTCGGTGCGCTGGAAGAAGTCTGGGGCAGTAGCGTAATGAATCCATGGTTGCCGAAAGAGCAACAAAGCAGCATTCTGAAAGTAACGGTACTGGAACATCATCCGCGTTACGCGATGACCGCGCTGGCGCTGGGCGATCAGCATTTGTGGGTTAATAAGCTGGATGAACCGCTGCAAGCCGCGCTACGCATCCGCATCCAGGCTTCCGATGTTTCTCTGGTTTTACAACCGCCGCAACAAACCAGCATCCGCAATGTGCTGCGCGCCAAAGTCGTCAATAGCTATGACGACAACGGTCAGGTGGAAGTGGAATTGGAAGTCGGCGGTAAAACGCTGTGGGCGCGAATAAGCCCGTGGGCCAGGGATGAACTGGCGATCAAACCTGGCCTGTGGCTATACGCGCAAATTAAAAGTGTCTCGATAACCGCCTGATTAAATCAGGTGGTTATAAATGAACTGGGCAATGCTGTCGGTGGTGTTATCACCAATCACAATGTTGGCACGCGCTTTTACTGCGTCATCAGCGTTGCCCATCGCCACGCCTGTACCAGCGGCTTCCAGCATACTGATATCATTAAAATTATCGCCGAATGCGACGACGTTTTCCATCGACCAGCCTTGCGCCTCAACCCATTTCGTCAGGCGTTTACCTTTGCTGTTACCACCGCGGGCAATATCAACCTGATCGTGCCAGGACCATTCACACTCCAGTCCCAATTCATGTTCAACATGCTTACCAAAATGCTGCAATTGCGGCAGGTCATCGTGTGTCAGGGCGAACTTCCATACTGCGTTAACTTCCTGCGCTGTCTCGGCCAGTGAAGCAACCTGGGTAAAGGTCGGACGCTGTTCCGGCGGCAGGGTTTGCGCCCAGTTAGACGTGCGAATGACATGCCCGGTCGGGTGCTCATAGACCATTGCATCATCCACATACATCAGACCGTGAATGTGGTGTTCATTCAGCATCTCAATGAGTTGCAGGGCTTTATTAACGGGCATTGGATCGGCTTCAAGCACTGTTTTTGCATGATAATCATACAAATAGGTGCCATTACAGCAAATAGCAGGTGTATCCAGCGCCAGCGCCTGATAAAAAGGATGAATAGCGACGTGATGGCGGCCCGTGACGATGATTAATTGATAGCCTGCTTCGCGAGCGCGGGCCAGGGCTTCTATCGATGAAGGAAGCAAGGTTTTTTTCGGGGTCAATAAGGTGCCGTCTAAGTCGAGTGCAATCACGCGTGTGGTCATGGCGTATTCCAGATTAAGGTTAAGAATTTTCGTCTGCGCGAATGGTACACCGATACCACTATCGGACAAAATTCTGCGTTTTAATTCAGCATTCACCGCCAAAAGCGACTAATTTTAGCTGTTACAGTCAGTTGCTAAATGCAAAGGAGCATTCATGAAGCAAACAGTTTATATCGCCAGCCCTGAGAGCCAGCAAATTCACGTCTGGAACCTGAATCATGAAGGCGCACTGACGCTGACACAGGTTGTCGATGTGCCGGGGCAGGTGCAGCCGATGGTGGTCAGCCCGGACAAACGTTATCTCTATGTTGGTGTTCGCCCTGAGTTTCGCGTCCTGGCGTATCGTATCGCCCCGGACGATGGCGCACTGACCTTTGCCGCAGAGTCTGCGCTGCCGGGTAGCCCGACGCATATTTCCACCGATCACCAGGGGCAGTTTGTCTTTGTAGGTTCTTACAATGCGGGTAACGTGAGCGTAACGCGTCTGGAAGATGGCCTGCCAGTGGGCGTCGTCGATGTGGTCGAGGGGCTGGACGGTTGCCATTCTGCCAATATCTCACCGGATAATCGTACGCTGTGGGTTCCGGCATTAAAGCAGGATCGCATTTGCCTGTTTACGGTCAGCGATGATGGTCATCTGGTGGCGCAGGACCCTGCGGAAGTGACTACCGTTGAAGGGGCCGGCCCGCGTCATATGGTATTCCATCCAAACGAACAATATGCGTATTGTGTCAATGAGTTAAACAGCTCAGTGGATGTCTGGGAACTGAAAGATCCGCACGGCAATATCGAATGTGTCCAGACGCTGGATATGATGCCGGAAAACTTCTCCGATACCCGTTGGGCGGCTGATATTCATATCACCCCGGATGGTCGTCATTTATACGCCTGCGACCGTACCGCCAGCCTGATTACCGTTTTCAGCGTTTCGGAAGATGGCAGCGTGTTGAGTAAAGAAGGCTTCCAGCCAACGGAAACCCAGCCGCGCGGCTTCAATGTTGATCACAGCGGCAAGTATCTGATTGCCGCCGGGCAAAAATCTCACCACATCTCAGTTTACGAAATTGTCGGCGAGCAGGGTCTACTGCATGAAAAAGGCCGTTATGCGGTCGGGCAGGGGCCAATGTGGGTGGTGGTTAACGCACACTAACCGCTGATTCACCCGGCGCAGTATCTCCTGCGCCGGAGTATTACCCCATTTCCTGTAACGCATGTCTTTGGCGTTCGACGATATTGGTCCACAAGTTGTCTTTATCGTCAGTCCACAAATTAATCAGCAAGGCAAAAAAGCGTTCTGCTGCCGGAGAAAGTACGGCATCTTTGCGGCGAATAATCCCCAATGTCCGACGTATAACGGGTTCCACCAGCGGGATACCAATAATGGAAGAATAGGGCGCATGGGGCATTGCAAGACCAGGAAGCGCTGAAATCCCCAGTCCCGCCTCTACCAGTCCTAACGACGTCGAAAGATGACGCACTTCGTAAAACCAATCCAGCTTCCAGGGCTTGTCGGCCAGTTGCTGTTCTATCAGCAGTCGGTTGCCGCTGGAGGAGCGTACGCCAATCATTTTGTAACCTACTAACTCCTGCCATTCTACAAGCTGCTTTTTGGCTAATGGGTGGTCACGCCGACAGGCCAGCACAAACGGCTCGTTGACCAGTGGGGTAAAATCAATGGATGAATTTGTGACGTTGTTCATGTTTATGCCAAAGTCTGATTCGTTACACAGCACCGATTCCATGCAATTATTCGTGCCTTGTTCCAGAATCCGCACTTTAATATTGGGATACAGCTCATTAAATTTACCGATTGCCAGTGGTAAAAAATAAAATACTGCGGTCGGAATACACGCTAACGTCACCATACCACGATGATAAGCATTCATATCACGAATATTAAAAAGCGTTTCATCGAATTTCTTTATTAATTCCCGCGCCTCCGGGAGCAACCTTTTTCCTGCTTTTGTTAACGTAACCTTGCGAGTTGTACGCTCAAATAGTTGAATATGTAAATCCTCTTCCATCTTTTTTATTCTTCGCGTTAATGCAGGTTGTGTAATATTGAGTAATTTAGCGGCATTGTTAAATGAACTGGACTCTGCCAGTATGACAAATGCCTTCATACTTGATAATTCATGCTTCATTATTACTCCAGAAAATGGAAGCGACGATTTTGGGTGACTGGCCGTTAAAAATTTTAACTGCATTTAGCCAACTTAAATTAATGAAAAAATGTTATTAATCGTTGAGCTAAAGTCATTAGAGATGCTTTGCCCTTAATGTAACCATATCGCAATAAGTTATGTTTTTAAATTGAGGGCATTATTATGAAAAAAATACCCTGCGTGATGATGCGAGGTGGAACCTCGAGGGGCGCGTTCCTGTTAGCGGAACATCTACCCGAAGATCAAACGCAGCGCGATAAAATATTGATGGCAATTATGGGTTCCGGTAACGATCTGGAAATTGACGGTATTGGCGGCGGTAATCCACTGACCAGTAAAGTCGCCATAATTAGCCGTTCCAGCGATCCGCGTGCTGACGTCGATTATCTGTTTGCTCAGGTTATCGTCCATGAGCAACGTGTCGACACTACACCTAACTGCGGCAATATGCTGTCTGGCGTTGGGGCATTCGCCATTGAAAATGGTTTGATTACAGCGACTTCGCCAGTTACCCGCGTACGTATCCGCAACGTCAATACGGGTACGTTCATCGAAGCTGATGTGCAAACGCCAAATGGTGTTGTCGAATATGAAGGTAGTGCCAGGATTGACGGTGTACCGGGTACTGCCGCACCAGTTGCGCTCACTTTCCTGAATGCCGCCGGAACAAAAACCGGAAAAGTCTTCCCGACTGATAATCAGATTGATTATTTTGACGATGTCCCGGTGACCTGTATCGATATGGCGATGCCAGTCGTCATTATTCCGGCTGAATATCTGGGAAAAACAGGCTATGAATTACCGACGGAACTGGATGCCGACAAAGCATTATTAGCCCGCATTGAATCTATCCGTCTACAAGCGGGTAAAGCAATGGGCTTAGGTGATGTCAGTAATATGGTTATCCCTAAACCTGTGCTTATTTCTCCTGCGCAGAAAGGCGGGGCAATTAATGTGCGTTATTTTATGCCGCATTCTTGCCATCGCGCGCTGGCGATAACCGGTGCTATTGCTATTTCCAGTAGTTGTGCATTGGAAGGCACCGTCACCCGACAAATCGTCCCTTCTGTAGGATACGGCAATATCAATATTGAACACCCCAGTGGTGCACTCGACGTTCATTTAAGTAATGAAGGTCAGGATGCCACGACGTTACGCGCATCTGTTATTCGGACAACCAGAAAAATATTTTCCGGTGAAGTTTATCTTCCCTGAAAATATTCGTTGTCAGGATAAGGACAATCAATAAAGGACTTCTGTATGAGTCATACAGAAAGAACAGGATTTTAAATGAAAAAAAAATCGTTATGGAAGCTAATTCTGATATTAGCGATCCCATGTATTATTGGCTTTATGCCAGCTCCGGCAGGATTAAGCGAACTGGCGTGGGTGCTTTTTGGTATTTACCTGGCAGCAATCGTCGGGCTGGTTATCAAGCCTTTCCCGGAACCTGTCGTACTGTTAATTGCCGTTGCTGCCTCAATGGTAGTGGTCGGTAATTTATCCGATGGTGCATTTAAGACCACCGCCGTATTAAGCGGTTACTCTTCAGGTACCACCTGGCTGGTGTTCTCGGCGTTTACCTTAAGCGCCGCATTTGTGACCACAGGGTTAGGTAAACGTATTGCCTATTTATTGATTGGCAAAATTGGTAGCACTACCCTTGGACTGGGTTACGTTACGGTATTCCTCGATCTGGTACTGGCTCCGGCAACACCGTCTAACACCGCGCGTGCGGGCGGCATTGTGTTACCGATCATCAACAGCGTGGCGGTGGCTTTGGGGTCAGAACCTGAAAAAGCCCACGTCGTGTTGGACATTATCTGATGATGTCCATTTACATGGTCACTAAAACCACCAGCTATATGTTCTTTACCGCAATGGCGGGGAACATTCTGGCGCTGAAAATGATCAACGACATTCTGCACCTGCAAATTAGCTGGGGTGGATGGGCACTGGCCGCTGGTTTACCGGGCATCATTATGCTGCTGGTCACTCCGCTGGTGATTTACACCATGTATCCGCCAGAAATTAAAAAGGTGGATAACAAAACCATCGCCAAAGCGGGCCTTGCTGAACTGGGGCCGATGAAAATCCGCGAAAAAATGCTGCTCGGTGTCTTTGTGCTGGCGCTGTTGGGCTGGATTTTCAGTAAAACGCTCGGGGTAGATGAATCCACTGTGGCAATCGTTGTTATGGCGACCATGCTGCTGCTGGGGATCGTTACCTGGGAAGACGTGGTGAAAAATAAAGGCGGCTGGAATACCTTAATCTGGTACGGCGGTATTATCGGCTTAAGCTCCTTATTATCGAAAGTTAAATTCTTCGAATGGTTAGCTGAAGTCTTTAAAAATAACCTGGCATTTGACGGCCATGGTAACGTAGCTTTCTTCGTTATTATTTTCCTTAGCATCATCGTGCGTTATTTCTTTGCTTCCGGTAGTGCCTATATCGTTGCCATGTTACCGGTATTTGCCATGCTGGCGAACGTCTCCGGCGCACCGTTAATGTTAACTGCGCTGGCGCTGCTTTTCTCCAACTCCTATGGCGGCATGGTTACTCACTATGGCGGTGCGGCAGGTCCGGTCATCTTCGGCGTAGGCTATAACGATATTAAATCCTGGTGGTTGGTCGGTGCGGTACTGACGATATTAACCTTCCTGGTACATATCACCCTCGGCGTGTGGTGGTGGAATATGCTGATCGGCTGGAACATGCTGTAAATATACTCGTCATACTTCAAGTTGCATGTGCTGCGTCTGCGTTCGCTCACCCCAGTCACTTACTTATTTAAGCTCCTGGGGATTCACTCGCTTGCCGCCTTCCTGCAACTCGAATTATTTAGAGTATATCCATTTATTATCTTTCTGCGCACTTAACGGTGCGCAGATATCTGGAGCATTTGATGATCAAGTTATCTGAAAAAGGCGTGTTTCTCGCCAGTAATAACGAAATAATTGCCGAAGAACATTTCAGCGGCGAAATTAAAAAAGAAGAAGCCAAAAAAGGCACTATTGCCTGGTCTATTCTCTCTTCTCATAATACGTCCGGAAATATGGATAAACTTAAAATTAAGTTTGATTCATTAGCCTCTCACGATATTACCTTTGTTGGTATTGTACAGACCGCTAAAGCGTCCGGTATGGAACGTTTCCCGCTGCCGTATGTGCTGACCAACTGCCATAACTCACTCTGCGCCGTCGGCGGCACCATTAACGGTGATGACCATGTTTTTGGTTTATCGGCAGCGCAGCGTTATGGCGGTATTTTTGTGCCTCCACATATTGCGGTCATCCATCAATATATGCGTGAGATGATGGCAGGCGGCGGCAAAATGATCCTCGGGTCAGACAGCCACACCCGTTACGGTGCGTTAGGTACGATGGCTGTCGGCGAGGGCGGCGGCGAGCTGGTAAAACAACTGCTTAATGATACCTGGGATATCGATTATCCGGGCGTGGTCGCGGTGCATCTAACCGGAAAACCTGCGCCGTATGTGGGGCCGCAGGATGTGGCGCTGGCTATCATTGGTGCCGTGTTCAAAAACGGCTACGTCAAAAACAAAGTGATGGAATTCGTGGGGCCCGGTGTTGCAGCGCTCTCTACCGATTTCCGTAACAGCGTTGACGTGATGACCACTGAAACGACCTGTTTAAGTTCTGTCTGGCAAACTGATGAAGAAGTCCATAACTGGCTGGCGCTGCACGGTCGCGGCCAGGATTATTGTCAGCTTAACCCTCAACCGATGGCGTACTACGATGGCTGCATCAGCGTTGATTTGAGTGCCATCAACCCAATGATTGCGCTGCCGTTCCACCCAAGCAACGTGTATGAAATCGACACGCTGAACCAGAACCTGACCGACATTCTGCGTGAGATTGAAATTGAGTCCGAGCGCGTGGCGCACGGGAAAGCCAAACTCTCGCTGCTGGATAAAGTGGAAAATGGTCGCCTGAAAGTGCAGCAGGGGATTATCGCGGGCTGTTCTGGCGGTAACTACGAAAACGTCATCGCGGCGGCGAATGCACTGCGTGATCAATCCTGTGGCAATGACACCTTCTCGCTGGCGGTTTATCCGTCATCACAGCCGGTGTTTATGGATTTAGCCAAAAAAGGCATGGTAGCAGATTTGATTGGCGCAGGCGCAATCATCAGAACCGCGTTCTGCGGCCCATGCTTCGGTGCGGGTGATACGCCAATCAACAACGGTTTGAGTATTCGCCACACCACGCGTAACTTCCCGAACCGCGAAGGCTCTAAGCCAGCTAATGGTCAGATGTCAGCGGTGGCGTTGATGGACGCCCGTTCTATTGCTGCGACTGCGGCAAACGGAGGCTATTTAACCTCTGCCAGCGAACTCGATTGCTGGGACAACGTGCCGGAGTATGCCTTCGATGTAACGCCGTATAAAAACCGTGTTTATCAGGGCTTTGTGAAAGGGGCGACCCAGCAATCGCTGATCTACGGACCGAACATCAAAGACTGGCCGGAATTGGGCGCGCTGACTGACAATATCGTCCTCAAAGTGTGCTCGAAGATCCTCGACGAAGTGACCACCACCGACGAATTGATTCCTTCCGGTGAAACCTCTTCTTATCGTTCAAATCCGATTGGTCTGGCGGAGTTTACCCTGTCACGCCGTGATCCGGGCTATGTTGGCAGAAGTAAAGCGACTGCCGAGCTGGAAAATCAGCGTCTGGCGGGCAATGTCAGCGAGCTGGCAGATGTATTTGCGCGCATTAAGCAGATTGCTGGTCAGGAGCATATTGATCCGCTGCAAACTGAAATTGGCAGCATGGTCTATGCGGTGAAACCAGGCGATGGTTCTGCGCGTGAGCAGGCGGCGAGCTGCCAGCGTGTGATTGGCGGTCTGGCGAATATTGCCGAGGAATACGCGACTAAACGCTACCGTTCTAACGTCATCAACTGGGGGATGTTACCGCTGCAAATGGCGGAAGCACCAACGTTTGAAGTGGGGGATTACATTTACATCCCTGGCATTAAAGCGGCGCTGGATAATCCAGGTACGACGTTTAAAGGTTATGTGATCCATGAAGATGCGCCGATAACAGAGATTACGCTCTATATGGAAAGTCTGACTGCTGAAGAGCGCGAGATTATCAAGGCGGGTAGTTTGATTAACTTCAATAAAAACCGTCAGATGTAAAAAGCGCCATGTGAATGTAGGTCGCATCCGGCACTTATTGTCGGATGCGATGCTGACGCATCTTATCCGACCTACAAATCGCATCGAACTGTAGGCCGGATAAGGCGTTTACGCCGCATCCGGCACTTATTGTCGGATGCGATGCTGACGCATCTTATCTGACCTACGAATCGCATCGAACTGTAGGCCGGATAAGGCGTTTACGCCGCATCCGGCAAAAAGTTAATCGCTTTTACTTCTTCGCCTCTGCAACCACTTTGCTACCCACGCCGCGGTTATTGTATTCCCACATGCGGTTGTAGTTAGTGTCATTCAGATTACGCTGTACTTCGTCGTTATCATCAACGTTGCCAGTATTACCCGCAAACGGACGATTGGAAATCACCGCATCGGCCCACGGTTTAGCCGTGTTAAAACCTTCGTTGATGGCGCTATCACGGATCACCACCTGACCGTTGGTATTGGCATCAACATCCAGCGAGCGGCCCAGTTGCGCCACGCCATCACCAGAAGCATTGAAACGGCTGTTTACGGCGAGGAAACCGTAATAGATGTTTGACAGCGTAGCCGGTGCAAACACATACGCTTCTTGCTGGGTACGGGAGTTCACCACGCGGAATTCGGTATTATCGAACACCACTGCGCCGCGACCAGAAACGATATCCACATCCCCTTCAATGTAACTGTTGGTCACCAGAGTACGCGGCTGACGGTTGGTTTCCAGACGGTTTTGCACACCACTGTTGGTGACAAAGAATGTATTCTGACGACCGAGAATGTTGACGTTATTGATCTGCACTTTGTCGCCATCAGTACGCAGTGCCACCGCCGGATGGTTACCCGCATCTACGCTATCACCCAGCGTGTTTTCGATGGTCAGGTTTTGCAGTTGCAGGCCATTGTTTTGTGACCAGAAGACCGCAGAGCAGAGAACGCCGATACTGTCGCTGCGTTTGCTCTGGCAGCTATCGTACATATACCACGCTGGTTTACCTGGCATATATTTGCCGCGCGGGTTGACGTCGTGACGCCAGTCGGCAGGGCTCATGCCCCCATCAAGGGAAAGCCCAATCTTCACATCAATCGGTTTTTCACCTGTACCGTACAGAGTAATTCCACCCGGAGCGGCAGGGACATACACCGTTCCCTGATATTCACCAGGCATCACGGCAATATACTGGCGCTTGTTGGTGCGCTTGATAATTGCCGCATCTACCGCCGCCTGAATCGTGGTATGCGTTACACCTTGAGTACCCGCCGGGCCGACAACAAAGTCAGGTTGCGCAGGCAGGGTAATCGGGGAAGGATTCCACGCTGCAGCACCTGGCGTCAGGGACGCAAAATAGTGTTGAGCATCGAAATTCTGCGCTTCTTTTGCCGACAGAATCGGGCGAGAAGAGGTACCAGGCGCGGTTTGATCAGAAGGACGTTGATCGGGCGGTGTTGAGCTACAGGCGGTCAGCGTCACGCCAAAAGCCAATGCCAGCGCCAGACGGGAAACTGAAAATGTGTTCACAGGTTGCTCCGGGCTATGAAATAGAAAAATGAATCCGTTGAAGCCTGCTTTTTTATACTAACTTGAGCGAAACGGGAAGGTAAAAAGACAAAAAGTTGTTTTTAATACCTTTAAGTGATACCAGATGGCATAGCGCCATCTGGCAGAGTGATTAACCAAACATCGCAGTAATCGAGGCGTTTGCCAGAGAGTGGAAATGAACGTTAAACCCGACCATCGCGCCGCTGGCTCCTTCATCGACATCAATACGTTCTACATCCAGCGCGTGAACGGTAAAGATGTAGCGATGGGTTTCGCCTTTCGGCGGCGCTGCGCCACCGTATCCGGCTTTACCAAAATCGGTACGTGTCTGGAGCACGCCATCAGGGATTGCCACCAGACCAGAGCCAAACCCCTGCGGCAATACGCGGGTATCAGCGGGTAAGTTAACAACTACCCAGTGCCACCAGCCGGAGCCGGTTGGCGCATCCGGGTCGTAGCAGGTGACAACAAAACTTTTCGTTCCCGCAGGAACATCATCCCACGCCAGATGCGGTGAAATATTATCGCCATCGTAACCCATGCCGTTAAAGACATGACGATGTGGCAACTTATCGCCATCGCGCAGATCGTTACTGATGAGTTTCATGAACCCTCCTTTCTTGTTTGCAGAAAGTGTAGCCAGAAACCCTCACGCTGACTTCCCGTTATTGGCAAAAAAATGTTTCATCCTGTACCGCGCGGTTAACCGCTGCGGTCAGGCGCAGCAACTGTTGCGGGCTAATAATATAGGGCGGCATCAGGTAAATCAGTTTGCCAAATGGTCGTATCCAGACATCCTGTTCGACAAAGAATTTTTGCAGCGCCGCCATATTCACCGGACGAGTGGTTTCGACCACGCCGATTGCCCCCAGTACGCGCACATCGGCAACCATTTCGGCGTCACAGGCGGGGGCAAGTTGCTCGCGTAGCTGCCCTTCAATAGCCGCCACCTGATGCTGCCAGTCGCCAGATTCGAGAATCGCCAGGCTGGCGTTTGCTGCTGCGCAGGCCAGCGGATTGCCCATAAAGGTTGGCCCGTGCATAAAGCATCCGGCTTCGCCGTTGCTGATAGTTTCCGCAACCTCGCGCGTGGTGAGCGTGGCGGAAAGGGTCATCGTGCCGCCGGTTAAGGCTTTACCGAGGCACAAAATGTCCGGCGCGATCCCCGCATGTTCGCAGGCAAACAGTTTGCCGGTACGACCAAAACCGGTGGCTATCTCGTCCGCAATCAGCAAGATACCTTCACGATCGCACATTTTGCGGATTCGTTTTAACCATTCCGGATGGTAGATGCGCATTCCGCCAGCGCCCTGAACAATCGGTTCAATGATCACCGCCGCGATTTCATGACGATGCGCCGCCATCAGACGTGCGAAGCCCACCATATCGCGTTCATCCCATTCGCCATCCATGCGGCTTTGCGGCGCGGGAGCAAACAGGTTTTCTGGCAGATAGCCTTTCCACAGGCTGTGCATTGAGTTGTCTGGATCGCACACCGACATCGCGCCAAAGGTATCGCCATGATAACCATTGCGGAAGGTCAGAAAACGCTGGCGCGCTTCGCCTTTGGCTTGCCAGTACTGCAACGCCATTTTCATCGCCACTTCCACCGCTACGGAACCAGAGTCCGCGAGAAAAACGCACTCCAGCGGTTGCGGCGTCATCGCCACCAGTTTGCGGCATAGCTCGATGGCCGGCGCATGGGTAATACCGCCAAACATCACATGCGACATGGCATCAATTTGCGACTTCATTGCCGCATTGAGCTGCGGGTGGTTGTAGCCGTGGATTGCCGCCCACCAGGACGACATACCGTCAATCAGGCGTCTGCCGTCAGACAAAATCAGCTCGCAACCTTCGGCGCTCGCCACCGGATAAACCGGTAGCGGGGAGGTCATGGATGTGTATGGGTGCCAGATATGGCGTTGGTCAAAGGCAAGATCGTCCGTTGTCATAATCGACTTGTAAACCAAATTGAAAAGATTTAGGTTTACAAGTCTACACCGAATTAACAACAAAAAACATGTTTTGGAGAAGCCCCATGGCTCACCGCCCACGCTGGACATTGTCGCAAGTCACAGAATTATTTGAAAAACCGTTGTTGGATCTGCTGTTTGAAGCGCAGCAGGTGCATCGTCAGCATTTCGATCCTCGTCAGGTGCAGGTCAGTACTTTGCTGTCAATTAAAACGGGTGCTTGTCCGGAAGATTGCAAATACTGCCCGCAAAGCTCGCGTTATAAAACCGGACTGGAAGCCGAGCGGTTGATGGAAGTTGAACAGGTACTGGAGTCGGCGCGCAAAGCGAAAGCGGCGGGATCGACGCGTTTTTGCATGGGCGCGGCGTGGAAGAACCCCCACGAACGCGACATGCCCTATCTGGAGCAGATGGTGCAGGGGGTAAAAGCGATGGGCCTGGAGGCGTGTATGACGCTGGGCACGTTGAGTGAATCTCAGGCGCAGCGCCTCGCGAATGCCGGGCTGGATTACTACAACCACAACCTCGATACCTCGCCGGAGTTTTACGGCAATATCATCACCACACGCACTTATCAGGAACGTCTCGATACGCTGGAAAAAGTGCGCGATGCCGGGATCAAAGTCTGCTCAGGTGGCATTGTGGGTTTAGGCGAAACGGTAAAAGATCGCGCTGGATTATTGCTGCAACTGGCAAACCTGCCGACGCCGCCGGAAAGCGTACCAATCAACATGCTGGTGAAGGTGAAAGGCACGCCGCTGGCGGATAACGATGATGTCGATGCCTTTGATTTTATTCGCACTATTGCAGTCGCGCGGATCATGATGCCGACCTCTTACGTGCGCCTTTCTGCCGGACGCGAGCAGATGAACGAACAGACTCAGGCGATGTGCTTTATGGCTGGCGCAAACTCGATTTTCTACGGTTGCAAATTGCTGACCACGCCGAATCCGGAAGAAGATAAAGACCTGCAACTGTTCCGCAAACTGGGGTTAAATCCGCAGCAAACCGCAGTGCTGGCGGGCGATAACGAACAACAGCAACGTCTTGAACAGGCGCTGATGACCCCGGACACTGACGAATATTACAACGCGGCAGCACTATGAGCTGGCAGGAGAAAATCAACGCGGCGCTCGATGCGCGGCGTGCTGCCGATGCCCTGCGTCGCCGTTATCCGGTGGCGCAAGGGGCCGGACGCTGGCTGGTGGCGGATGAATGCCAGTATCTGAACTTTTCCAGTAACGATTATTTAGGTTTAAGTCATCATCCGCACATCATCCGTGCATGGAAGCAGGGTGCGGAGCAATTTGGCGTCGGTAGCGGCGGTTCCGGTCACGTCAGCGGTTATAGCGTGGCGCATCAGGCGCTGGAAGAAGAACTGGCCGAGTGGCTGGGCTATTCGCGGGCACTGCTGTTTATCTCTGGTTTTGCCGCTAACCAGGCAGTCATTACCGCGATGACGGCGAAAGAGGACCGTATTGTTGCCGATCGGCTGAGTCACGCCTCATTGCTGGAAGCTGCCAGTTTAAGCCCGTCGCAGCTTCGCCGTTTTACCCATAACGATGTCGCTCATCTGGCGCGACTGCTTGCTTCCCCCTGTCCGGGGCAGCAACTGGTGGTGACAGAAGGCGTGTTCAGCATGGACGGCGATAGTGCGCCACTGGCGGAAATCCAGCAGGTAACGCAACAGCACAACGGCTGGTTGATGGTCGACGATGCCCACGGCACGGGCGTGATCGGTGAACAGGGGCGCGGTAGCTGCTGGCAACAGCAGGTGAAACCGGAACTTCTGGTGGTGACTTTTGGCAAAGGATTTGGCGTCAGCGGGGCAGCGGTGCTTTGCTCCGATACGGTGGCGGATTATCTACTGCAATTTGCCCGCCATCTTATTTACAGCACCAGTATGCCGCCCGCTCAGGCGCAGGCATTACGTGCGTCGCTGGCGGTCATTCGCAGTGATGAGGGTGATGCACGGCGCGAAAAACTGGCGGCACTCATTACGCGTTTTCGTGCCGGAGTACAGGATTTGCCGTTTACGCTTGCTGATTCATACAGCGCCATCCAGCCATTGATTGTCGGTGATAACAGCCGTGCGTTACAACTGGCAGAAAAACTGCGCCAGCAAGGCTGCTGGGTCACGGCGATTCGCCCGCCAACCGTACCCGCTGGTACTGCGCGACTGCGCTTAACGCTAACCGCCGCGCATGAAATGCAGGATATCGACCGTCTGCTGGAGGTGCTGCATGGCAACGGTTAATAAACAAGCCATTGCTGCGGCATTTGGTCGGGCAGCCGCACATTATGAGCAACATGCGGATCTACAGCGCCAGAGTGCTGACGTCTTACTGGCAATGCTCCCACAGCGTAAATACACCCACGTACTGGATGCGGGTTGTGGACCTGGCTGGATGAGTCGCCACTGGCGGGAACGTCACGCGCAGGTGACAGCGTTAGATCTCTCGCCGCCAATGCTTGTTCAGGCACGCCAGAAGGATGCCGCAGACCATTATCTGGCGGGAGATATCGAATCCCTGCCGTTAGCGACTGCAACCTTCGATCTTGCATGGAGCAATCTCGCGGTGCAGTGGTGCGGTAATTTATCCACGGCACTTCGCGAGCTGTATCGCGTGGTGCGCCCCGGAGGCGTGGTCGCGTTTACCACGCTGGTGCAGGGATCGCTCCCCGAACTGCATCAGGCGTGGCAGGCGGTGGACGAGCGCCCGCATGCTAATCGCTTTTTACCGCCAGATGAAATCGAACAGTCGCTGAACGGCGTTAATTATCAATACCATATTCTGCCCATCACGCTTTGGTTTGATGATGCGCTCAGTGCCATGCGTTCGCTGAAAGGCATCGGTGCAACGCATCTTCATGAAGGGCGCTACCCACGAATATTAACGCGTTCGCAGTTGCAGCGATTGCAACTGGCCTGGCCGCAACAACAGGGGCGATATCCTCTGACGTATCATCTTTTTTTGGGAGTGATTGCTCGTGAGTAAACGTTATTTTGTCACCGGAACGGATACCGAAGTGGGGAAAACTGTCGCCAGTTGTGCACTTTTACAAGCCGCGAAGGCAGCAGGTTATCGGACGGCAGGTTATAAACCGGTCGCCTCTGGCAGCGAAAAGACCCCGGACGGCTTACGTAATAGTGACGCGCTGGCGTTACAGCACAACGGCAGCCTGCAGCTGGATTACGCAACGGTAAATCCTTACACCTTTGCAGAACCCACTTCGCCGCACATCATTAGCGCGCTAGAGGGCAGGCCGATAGAATCATCGGTAATGAGCGCTGGATTACGCGCGCTTGAACAACAGGCTGACTGGGTGTTAGTGGAAGGTGCTGGCGGCTGGTTTACGCCGCTTTCTGACACTTTCACTTTTGCGGATTGGGTAACACAGGAACAACTGCCGGTGATACTGGTAGTTGGTGTGAAACTCGGCTGTATTAATCACGCGATGTTGACGGCACAGGAAATACAACACGCCGGACTCACTCTGGCGGGTTGGGTGGCGAATGATGTCACGCCTCCTGGAAAACGTCACGCTGAATATATGACCACGCTCACCCGCATGATTCCCGCGCCGCTGCTGGGCGAAATTCCCTGGCTTGCAGAAAATCCAGAAAATGCGGCAACCGGAAAGTACATAAACCTTGCCTTGTTGTAGCCATCCTGTATTTGGTTAAATTGCGAGCGAGATCGCGTCTTCGGTTGACTGCAATTTAACCAATTAAATTCTAAAATAATCACGAAAAAAATTTTACTTCCGCATCATGCGGTGAATGTGGGAATTGCCCAGGCGGCGGGGGATAGGGGCTGCAGACAGTTATCCACTATTCCTGTGGATAACCATGTGTATTAGAGTTAGAAAACACGAGGCAAGCGAGAGAATACGCGGCTTGCACGCGAATTGGCGTTAAAGACGGCTCAAAGAAATATCTTTTATTTTTTAACTGGTTAGATAATTGCAATGGCAGTCACTGAAGAGGCATCTCTTGCCATAAAACTGTCATCACTCATCTTGACAAATGTTAAAAAAGCCGTTGCTTTGGGGATAACCCCGTAAGGCCGGAGTTTTATCTCGCCACAGAGTAAATTTTGCTCATGATTGACAGCGGAGTTTACGCTGTAACAGAAATATTATGGTGGGGAACTGTTTTTTTATCCAGTATAATTTGTTGGCATAATTAAGTACGACGAGTAAAATTACATACCTGCCCGCCCAACTCCTTCAGGTAGCGACTCATGAGTAAACCGTTCAAACTGAATTCCGCTTTTAAACCTTCTGGCGATCAGCCAGAGGCGATTCGACGTCTCGAAGAGGGGCTGGAAGATGGCCTGGCGCACCAGACGTTACTCGGTGTAACTGGCTCCGGGAAAACCTTCACCATCGCCAATGTCATTGCTGACCTTCAGCGCCCAACCATGGTACTGGCGCCCAACAAAACGCTGGCGGCTCAACTGTACGGCGAAATGAAAGAGTTCTTCCCGGAAAACGCGGTGGAATATTTCGTCTCATACTACGACTACTATCAGCCGGAAGCCTATGTTCCGAGTTCCGACACCTTCATTGAGAAAGATGCCTCGGTAAACGAACATATCGAGCAGATGCGTTTGTCCGCCACCAAAGCGATGCTGGAGCGGCGTGATGTAGTTGTGGTAGCGTCTGTTTCCGCGATTTATGGTCTGGGCGATCCTGATTTATATCTCAAAATGATGCTCCATCTTACGGTCGGTATGATTATCGATCAGCGCGCGATCCTGCGTCGACTGGCGGAGCTGCAATACACCCGGAATGATCAAGCCTTCCAGCGCGGTACTTTCCGCGTTCGTGGCGAGGTGATTGATATCTTCCCGGCAGAATCGGATGACATTGCACTTCGCGTGGAGCTGTTTGATGAGGAAGTTGAACGATTGTCGTTATTTGACCCGCTAACCGGGCAGATTGTTTCTACTATTCCACGTTTTACCATCTACCCGAAAACGCACTACGTCACGCCGCGCGAGCGCATTGTGCAGGCGATGGAAGAAATTAAAGAAGAACTGGCCGCCAGACGCAAGGTGCTGTTAGAGAACAACAAACTTCTGGAAGAGCAGCGGCTGACTCAGCGTACCCAGTTTGACCTGGAGATGATGAACGAACTGGGATATTGCTCGGGCATTGAAAACTACTCACGCTTCCTCTCCGGCCGTGGACCAGGTGAGCCACCGCCGACGCTGTTTGATTACCTGCCTGCCGATGGGTTGCTGGTCGTCGATGAATCTCACGTCACCATTCCACAAATTGGCGGTATGTATCGCGGTGACCGGGCGCGTAAAGAGACGCTGGTGGAGTACGGTTTCCGCCTACCATCAGCGCTGGATAACCGTCCGCTGAAGTTTGAAGAGTTCGAAGCATTAGCGCCACAAACCATCTATGTTTCGGCGACGCCGGGTAATTACGAGCTGGAAAAATCCGGTGGTGATGTGGTGGATCAGGTCGTACGTCCAACCGGATTGCTTGATCCGATTATCGAAGTGCGACCGGTGGCAACACAGGTTGATGATCTTCTTTCGGAGATTCGCCAGCGAGCGGCAATTAACGAACGCGTGCTGGTCACAACATTGACTAAGCGGATGGCGGAAGATCTTACGGAATATCTCGAAGAACACGGCGAGCGTGTGCGTTATCTTCACTCAGATATCGATACCGTCGAGCGCATGGAAATCATCCGCGACTTGCGTCTGGGTGAGTTCGACGTGCTGGTAGGGATCAACTTACTGCGCGAAGGTCTGGATATGCCGGAAGTTTCGCTGGTGGCGATCCTCGACGCCGACAAAGAAGGCTTCCTGCGTTCCGAACGTTCGTTGATCCAGACCATTGGTCGTGCGGCACGTAACGTTAACGGTAAAGCGATTCTCTACGGCGATAAGATCACCCCATCAATGGCGAAAGCGATTGGCGAAACCGAACGTCGCCGCGAGAAACAGCAGAAGTACAACGAGGAACACGGCATTACGCCGCAAGGCTTGAACAAGAAAGTGGTCGATATCCTGGCGCTGGGGCAGAACATTGCTAAAACCAAAGCGAAGGGCAGAGGAAAATCGCGACCGATTGTTGAGCCGGATAATGTGCCGATGGATATGTCGCCTAAAGCGTTGCAGCAGAAAATCCATGAACTGGAAGGGCTAATGATGCAACACGCGCAGAATCTGGAGTTCGAAGAAGCGGCGCAAATTCGTGACCAGTTGCATCAGCTGCGTGAATTGTTCATTGCGGCTTCGTGATGTTGGAGATGGGAAAATGCTCGGTTTCGCTTGTTATGTTCAAAAGCAGTTAACATGCATAGTGCAGTTACACTGGTGAAAAAGGAAGCGTACCAGAGTTGCAAGCGGCTCTGGTACGTTGATGTGCTAAACTAAAACTCATTACTTATTTACGTTATTCATAAAATTTGGCATGTTTTGAATGGTTGCGTTAATACAGAAAGATTTCTTTTTGTTCTCTGGGAAGTAGGATTTTCTGTATTTATTTTCTCTATGACGTCAATCAAGGCATTTGATATCTTAATATTTCCATTGTTAAATGCATATTTGATAAAGCTAAAATATTTATCATGGTCAGTGAGAATTAAATATGGTTTTCTTTTGTACATATCAGTAAGCTCGTTTAAATATTCTAATACGGTTTTATTCACATGCTCGATTGTTAACTCAGGCAATGCAAGTATTAATCTTGTTTCAAAGTCTTAAGTTTTGAAATTACATAATGGAAGACGTTTAATCAAATGGCTAAATAGATTTATTTTATTGATGCTTTCGGTATTCTGGTTTATTAAATAAAGTATGGTGTTGTAATAACTCACTCGTCCTTCGAATGTGCTGAAATCAATCATTTCTCGAAAAAGTTCATCGAAAATGAAAACGTTTTCTGGCGATACTCTGTACAGTTCACTAAGCATTTGAAATGTCAACCCATCTAAAGGTATTCTAAGTTTATACTCTGGTTCACCAGGAACTCTTAACTTATAATAATCACATAATCTGTTTACTTTAGTATCCTGAAATAATTTTAAAAGAAAGGTTGAGTAATCTGAAAGATTAATTCCGGAGAGGCAGTATGCATGACCCAATTTAGTTATGAATTGAAATTTATCTTCAATGTCAGGAATGTTTGTAACTAAATTTAATAGTTCAGTTAATTGTTTTGGCATATCTTCTTTATAGGCTGATTCAATAGTAAAATATAGTGATATAATATCGCTCCCTTTTATTTCAGGTAATGCTTTGAATAAATGGGTATAGAGTTCAATCTTAATTTTTATATTAGAAAATCTTAGCTTCTCCAGGAAATCCTTTAAGTTAATCTTGATTTTAATAGCTAGATTTTCAAGATAAGAAATAAATAAAATAATACCTCTTATTTTGTCTTCATCATTATTAAAATGATTGATTATTTCCAGGAATGAGTTTTGTAAGTGTGGTTCTGATAATAACATCTCTTTTTTAAAAGAAAAGACATAATTGTTAGCGATATCAAGTAAAAAATGTAAATTGCACGGTTCGTAAAAGCAGGGATCATCTATCGATTGAGTAAAAATATTCTGAATAATGAAACTTATGGCCTCTTTATTATGAATTTTATTTAGAGCGTTTTTATATATTTCAATTAGTAGTGTGTTATTGTTTGTTATATATTGTATTAGGGCTGCTTTAAAGAGGTTTGCAAACAAAGGTATATTTGCGAATATTCTGTTATATTCACTTTCAAATAACTGTCCCATAACTAATAATGTGTCTAAACTTTCCGAAAGCGGCATTCTTGATGTGTTTTCAATTAATAAATCATGTATTGTATTAATATTATTATGTAAACCATTTGATATATTCTGGTAGGTGCTGATATTATTATTTATATATGAACTTATAAACTGATTATTGAAATCATTTTCACGCCCGAGCTCTTTCCAGCGTGCAATTTCCTCATTAAATTTTTTTGCGCCATTATCAAACCATGAATGCAAAACTTTTGGGGGGCATTTTTCTGGAAATCTTTCCGGAAGACGGGGAGTGCATGATGTAAAAAATCTAGGGTGCATAATTATTTCCTTTTAATGTTAAAGTACTAAATTCGCCGCATAATAAGATAATCGTTGCTTTTTGAGGGTACTTACTTACTCAATCGTTTGTTATCAAATTGAGTAATTTTTTAAACAAGTAAAGATATTTTTCTATCAAAAATCGCTCATTTAGTCGGACAAAATTAATGTGTTAATGAAAGTTCGAAGTTAAGTGTGTTTAGATCCTTCTACGCAAGACATAACATGAGTCAAGTTTATCCAATGGACTCAATTTATATTAACGACAATACTCTTTATCTCAATTATCTTAAGTTTAATATAATGATAATGCATATATATTAATTGTTATAATTATAGGTGTAATTATTTAAAAT
>NZ_PTRU01000035.1:0-33387 GCF_002965245.1 Escherichia sp. MOD1-EC6021
ACCGGATTGGCACGAAAGTATCGCCCCTGTACTGTCGCGGCCTACAAGCCCGTTAGGGGAGCAGGAAGCGCCAGCCGTTGCTGTTTTTTCAAGCTGTAAATACTCGCCTGTATAGAGGCGTCCATCAGCGCGTACAGTTCCACCTTTTACCTGGCCGCCAGTATAAATCCCTTTATTATTCACGCTGCGCAACCAGGACGAATCGGACATATACCAGCCGCCACCATAGGTACTGTTCATCCAGCCTTTGCTGTTTTTTGTGACCAGCCAGCCATTATTCGAAGTGATATCGCCGTTGGTTGTGGCTGTATTTCCTGAAATTGCGCCAGAGAACGTACCGTTACGTGCGCTGATATCGCCGGAGAGCGCGGCGGCGTTGCCGTTTAAAGTGCCGACGTTGTTCAGATTGTTGCTGTTCATATCAATCGCCGTATGCATCCTGTTAAGGTCGGGACGATTGGTTATGGAGTAACGATACAAACGGTCGCTTTCCTGCAAATCAGCGCCAACAAGTGCCATTGCAATATGCCCGGTCGCGCAGTTCAGCCCGTAATTTGAAGGCGTGTCAGACCAGCCGCCACCCGCGCCAATCGCCTGCTTGCTGCTGTTGATGTAGCCGCCAAGCCCTTCAATCATGCTTGCTACCGAGCGCATTCCGGCTTCTGACAGGGACTGACCGCCATTACTACAGGTCAGGGCTTCCAGACGGGATGTTTTGCTGTTCTTTGCAATACCGGTAATGTAGCTTTGTCCAAAATTGGATTCAGAAAAACCAGATTTCAGATAGCCTTTCTGAATGAGTGTTGCTGGCGTGATTGTTTTGGGTAAAGAGCCAGCAAGTAGTGTTGATGCATTGTCAGCAACATAATTACGAACAGCGGTGTTATAGGTATTTGCGTGTTCTGCTGCATTCTGCCAGCGAACATTATTCAGATGGTTTTCAATGTTTTCATAAACTTTAGGGATAACCATCACCATTATGCCGATGACAAGTAATACCTCAAGAAGAGATACACCTTTATCTGTCTTTTTCATTGCTCTTAATCCTCAGAATAATATTCCCGGTACGAGTGAGTAAACAAACATTCCGCCACAAAGGAACGGACCGAATGGGATATATTTTTTTTGCTTGTTTAATCCGCCAAGAGTGAAGAAAATAATTCCGCCGATAACGGCAATAAATACAATTGAACAGGCAATCTCAGGCGTTGGAAACCATACGCCAGTTCCTGCAATAAGTAGCACATCTCCCATGCCGAAACTTTCCGTTCCGTTTTTATATGCAAAGTAAAGTCTTACAAACAGCATAATGAAGAACATCAGCATTGCACAAAACAAACCAGACAATATATTGTTATTCCATGTCTGATATAACAGGCCAGAGAAGATAAATGTCACGGTATAAAGGCGTGGTAGTAGAAATGAAAGAAGGTCTATACAAGCCATTAATGTAAGGAAAGCATAGAAAACAATCACTATTATAGATTGAATCAGTGATAGCTGGTTTAATGAAAGATACAGAACGGCAAGCGTTGTCAGTATCAGACAGTAATATTTCTCTGTGCCGGTTTTATAAGATACATTAAGTTTATTTAAACGGAATTTTACTTCATTGTAGGCGTAGCATTGACAGACGATATTTGCACAGCAAAGTATCGCCGTATTAAATATGCTGTTTAGCATAAGTTACCTTACCATGTATTTATTGTAGACATAGCGTGCGTATTTGATTCTTTTCTGTTCGTTACTTTCTTTGAAACCAGCGTTATAACTGCCAAGACAACTCCAGTTTATGCCACATTTCTGAAAATGTGTTGCCAGAATCCACGCGCCAATTTGTATATTGAGACAGGGGTTATCAATAAGCTCTGATTTGTCTTTTATTACGCCAAGTTTTTTCAGGTTGGGGATGTGTGATGAATTAATTTGCATCAGTCCGTAATCGGTGCTTAATATTTTTCCTTTTTCTTTGTTGTGATTTATCCGGTCTGGTATGAGTGAACTTTCTACAGTGGCAATGCTTTTCAGAAGCAGGGGATCAATCAGATAACGTTGCCCGGCTTGTGCAAAGCAGGCATCAAATTGGGTCGTTGTCGCTGAATATGCGGGTTGCAATGAAAAGATTAATGATGAAATACATGATAGCAGGATATAAAGAACAGAACGCACAATACTCCTCCTGTAAACATGGAAAAAATAAGCGCCCGAAGGCGCTTATCCGATGCACATGAAAAATCAGGAATCAGTGCTGAAGGTCAGCGTATTGCTGTCAGATGAGCAAACAGTTGCCGCATCGACAGTTGATGTGGAAGTGTTGTTAATCTTGGAGATTGCGCTGGAAGAACGCAGGGCGTTTACCATTGCCATGCAGTTTTTCTTCGGTACGCTGGCCTCAACAACATTGAAGGAGTATTTATCCGAAGAGGTTGTGATTGTAACGGAGCCGCCCCACGGGTTTTTCGCGCTTGCGCCAGTTGTATCTGCGATCATATCGGATGGCAGTAATCCTTGCGCGTAGAGAGTCTTAATATAGTTACTGTCAGTATAACGCCCCTGGAATTTCAGTGATTTCATGTTGGCAATCACTGTCAGGACATTGTTTTGTTCATTGGATGATTGAATGTTGGATTGCACCATTGAATAGAGTTTATATGCACTTGCTGCAAGTACAACAATAACACCAACAACCAATAACACTTCCATCAGTGTTGCCCCTTTGTCCTGTTCTTTTTTACGGCGTGCAGAAAGAGAAGAAAAAACAGAACGCATATTTAAAATATTAATAGAAGACATAATAAATAATTCCTTATTTATTGAGAGGTTAAAAATATTAGGGATTAGTGTTGCAGGACGTTACTGACATCGTAGAGAGCAGTAATCATCATTACAATAAATGCGAAAACAATTAATGCGGATACTACAGTTATCCAGACTCCTGTTGATTTGACTTTTCCTTTTGCTTCCTCCAGCCATTTATCAGCATAGTTAGACATCATCAATGCATTGTCAGCATTTTCAGAATGAAGTAATAGTTTGTTAATGCATAATTTCGATGGGAAGTCATAACCGCAACTTTTCATTGCCATTGCAAGTGACTGTCCAAGTAAAACATATCTCCTGATTTCTTTTATTCGTTCGAGTAGCCATCTGTTTTGAGTGCTGTTTTTCTCCAGCCTTTCCAGTGCTTTTGCAACGGGAATATCAATACTTAACATGGAGGCCATGTTGAAGAGAAAACTTACACCATTAAATGTTTTATAAAGTGACCAGGGGGGAATGTAATCAAGATACTGACGGCCCGGTCCTGTATAACGCGCAAGCGAATATCTGATCAGGAAAAACAGTACGATGCAGAAGCAGAGAATATACGTTCCGTTTTCTATCAGGAAACCAGACGTATCTGTCAGTAATCGCATAGAACTTGTCCAGCGTTCTTTCGGTGCGAGAGAAAGGAAAACAGGTGTTATGGTATCGTGGACCATATACATGTTTGCCAGACAACCAAAAACCAGTACGGATGGATAAATCATCGACATAACAAGAGTCATTGTCATTTCAGAACGACTTCTGACAATTTTTATGGCCTGAACTAATCCTCCGGCAAGGTCGCCGCGAATTTCACCGCTGGATATTAATTGATATTCATCCTCCTTTATATATTTTTTTAATGCTGAAGATATAGCCCCTGTGTTATTCAGTGCATTAAGGCACTCACAACAAATATAGTAGGTTGCAGAAGACCCCGTTTTCTTCCCGTAGTCTGTTTCTACATCAATCAGGTGTGTAAGAGCACGCTTTACATTTATGCCATCATTTAACATTCCAGATAAATCTTCATATAAACTTATTCTGGAATACCTGAATGTGTATTTTGCCAGCCAGTGGGATATTCCAGAGAAATCAATTTCTATCGAATTGAGTTTCTCAAATATATCTTTTATCGCCATGTCCCCTCCGGGAGCATTGAGTATTTATCTTCGTCAATGGGGGATATGAAGTGTGCGGACAGCGGATCTACCAGGCCATGATTAATCAGGTGTAATAAGTGCTGATTACGGGTAATTCCTCCAAGTTCATAGTGCCAGTATGATTTTGCTTCCAGACGCCCGGACTGACGATATAACTGAAAAAAACGTGCGTCGGGTGAGACGACTTCTGCTATAACCGTCCTTCCCGTTACGCCTTTATAACAGTGCTCGCAACCGTCAAGATTGCGCAACCGGACCTGTTCCGGCAGGCAATTTTCCTCAATGAGTTTCCGTTCTTCTGTACTCAGTTTGTCTGCCATTTCAGCATAAGTGCGCTTACAGTAAGGACAGAGTTTTTGTACCAGCCGTTGACTCAGCAGACCGATAAACAGAAGAGGATCTGCAATCAGCCTGGCCTGAATATTCTCCATTTCAAGGCGCTCAATAATATTCAGGGCATCGTTGGCGTGTAAGGTCGTCAACAGAAGGTGGCCTGTCATCGAGGCTTTGATTGCTGCTAATGCCGATGCGTGATCACGAATTTCGCCGTTCAGTATCGCGTCTGGATCAAGTCGCATAGCGGATTTAATCGCGTCAACCCAGCCATCGACGGAATCCCTGACTGCCGTCTGTATTGCGCCGGGAATGCGGCCCTCCGGCGGTGATTCAATGGTGAAAAGGCGTTTTCGGGGGAGACGCATATTATCGTTATGGTTGAAACCAAACGTGCTCAGATAGGCTTCTGAAGCCGTTCTCAGAGTCGTTGACTTACCGGACCCTGTAGGGCCGGATAAAACGATAATTCCTTCCGGGCGTTGTAACATTCGCCTGATTGTCTGGATTTGTTGCGGCATGTAGCCAAGTTCTTCGAAAGTGGGAATATCCTCGCTGTCATCTTTAATCAGGCGGAAGACCGCGTACACACCACCCACGCACGGATAATGCGAATAGCGCGCCCCAAAAAGATTTACAGGCTTCAGAAAATTCTCTGCGATACGTGCATCCTGTGGTATTGCAGGGTCAAACTGCGTACCTTTGATAACATCACTCATTCCAGAATAGGCAGCACCCAGCAATTCCAGCCCTTCTTTACGCGGGATGACATCCAGAATTTCCAGTTCCCCATGCACGCGTGCTTCGACATAAGTGAACTCGGAGCCGTCCCGACCAGGTGTGATGTGCAAATCGGAACTTCCCAGTTTGTTTGCTTTCGCCAGGTAGCTAATGACCTTTTCCTGGTTGCTGTTTAAGTGTTGTGATGAGTTTGAATCAGACCTTTTTTCGCTGTCCTGGTAGCGGGATGCGATAACATCAAGAGTTGTCGAGGTTATATTTACCTGTCCGGGATATTTAACATTCAGAGTGCCAATATAAGCCTGAACAGCACGCTGTCCTTTACTGTTATCAGCGATATAAACCTGAACAGGTTTATCGTCTTTTTCAGATATACTGACGTATACAACATCAGAAATATCTTTTCCGGGATAGTCTGCGTCAGAAAAAAACATTATGTGTCGTCTCTTTCAATAGCATTAAAGAATAAGCTGGCGTTTCTCTGTACCATTCTGAATCCAGACGCCATTACCAGTGATTGATGCCACCTTATAAGAAGTACCAGGAATACTTTGCCCGACCTTGACATCAGTTACTGACCCGTCCAGGAGAGAAATTCGTGCTGACATTTGTTGTGGTGTACCAAATATTTCAATAACACGAAGTGATTTAGCGGCTACACGTTGCGCTGGTATATCGGTATCTGCAAGAGAAGAATACCCGGAAGAGGGCGTTATTGCTGGCGTTGCGGACGCTACACCATTCAAATCAAGATTACGCAATTCACTGACAGCCTTCTGACGCGCCAGCTTTGCTTCGTAAATTACCGTTTCAGCCTGAATCTGCTCTACCTGTAAAATGGTCGGAGATGAATATTTTATTTCGTCTTTTGGTGTGCTTTCAGATTCTGTTGCGTAAGCAAGTGAACTGAAAAAACAGACAGAAATAATCGTTGGTTTAATTATTTTTAACATAGAATGCACCTTTAATCTCATAATTCAGTCTTCCTTCTTCCAGTTTTATTCCTGCATACTGGAAGCGAACGGCAGGTTCATGAAAGTTAGCGAAAAGTATTGAAGGCGGGGTGCTGGTCTGAATCATTAATTCATACTCGTTCCACGGGAGAATTATTGGACGGCCTTCTTCATCTGTTTTTGTGTTTTCAATTTCCTGCCAGGTGAGTTTTAACCTCATTTTTTGTGCAAATGTTGTCAGGCGTTCCTGAATATCTGTTGCCTGTGGCAATGTGTCCGGGGTAATTGGATCAGGCGAAACGTCAAAACTGACAGGAAGAGAAAATCCCCCGGCGCTGCCTTCTGGCAATACAAAAGTTGCTGTGGTTGTCCCCTGGAATATTTCTCGTATCCGTGTGCTGAAGTCCTCGACCGTAACGCCGCTCAGTTCCTTATATGATGTGCGTAACAGCCCGTCATTACCGGATGTGCTGCATTCAGCAAGGTCAAAACGCCATCCGGCGATCGATAAGGGCAGTGCATCCCATTTATCAATGCATTTATCAATAAATGGTTTTATTTCAGGTAAATGTTGCCACGGTGGGGCAATCTGTATTGCCTGTTTGTCTGCCATTTCTTTTGCCAGACGAAGACGTGCAGCTTCTGCCGCAGCTTCTTTTTCCCGGTATTCCTGGTACATGGTGATCCCGTTCCAGAGCAGTATGGCCAGAATGGCACTTCCGCCATAAATCATGAACTGACGTTTTCGGGATACGCGAGTAAACGCCGCCTCTTTCGGCGGTTTTTTTACGTCAATCAACGCAGACAGAGTGAGTGAGGGGAGTGCCTGGCTGATATCCCATGATTCAGGCTGGTATAGTTTCCAGCCGGGTTCTGGTGTTTCATTAAACTCAAGAAATGTTGTCAGAGCACTCATGATCTGACTTTTGTTACCTACAACATCGTTGACGAGAACGTTATTGACGCAGGAAACAAAGCCATAAAGATCACCGAGTTCGCAGATAGCGTATCCGTCAGGTTCGATGAGGGGTTTTATCATCAGTGCCAGTGACCAGAATGAGGACGCCCCTGTGGGAAGATCCTCTTTTCTGATAAATGCCACCATCGTTTTGGTTTCATTTTCTGAATCCTGATACTGACAGGAGAGAAAATATTCAGCGTCGTTTTTTCTTGCGAATGTACGCGCATTCTTTTCTTCTGAAGGAAGCGTTTTCCAGTCCAGACCGGAGAAAAAAGCACGCTTGTTTTTAATAACCGAAGTGAAATTCTGGTTATTCTGATTATTCTCAGACAAAGTGACCTCCAAAAAAACTCCCTGTGTTTTTTCAGGGAGTTTTCAGTTAATTAGTTCACATTTTTTATTACTGCACTGGAGCCGGAATTAAGCACATTTGGTGTAATCAAAACGACCAGAATCGTGTCGCCGTCTTCGCTGTTAACGCCACCCCCAAGTCCAAAGAAGGAGGGGGTTATTACACCTTGCTTACTGGTTTTCCGGTTTGATTGCTGGAATCCACTCAGAATGACTGTCTGGCCTGATTTCAGATCAATAGTCTGATTAATTGTTTTCAAATCCACATTCGGTGTTTGTGCTTTACTGCCGCCACTTTCGAACACCTCAAAAGTAGGTTTGTCAGACAGACTCATTGAGAACAGCAATTGCAGGTTTTGTGAATCCGGCTGAATGTATGGAAGCAGAGTCATATTGAATCCGGTTGTTATTGTTGCCGCATTCAGTGACGTGGATGATCCCACATTGGCGGTAGAATCGGTTGTGACACTTTCAATGAAGCCCTGCTGATTGGCAATTTGCATAGGGACAGGCGTCAGGTTTTTAGTCACAGCGGAGTTTTGCGTTACGACACTGACGCTGCCTTGTGACGACAGGGCTTTCAGAAATGCTTTTGAGCCAGCCAGCTTACCGTCCACGATGGATACACCACTGGTAATAACATTCTCGGCGGCATCACCAAATGAGCCACCAAGACTCAGACCAAGATGACCATCATTAAATACTGCGTTCCAGTCGATTCCCGCCTGTTCCTGGCTTGATTTCTTGATACTCAGGATTTCAACGTTCAGCACAACCTGACGACTCATTTCATTATTGCGCTTGTTCACAATCTCCTGAACGCTGTCCAGTACATCCGGGGTATCTGTTACTGTCAGTGAACCTGTGGACAGATACATGCGCCCTGTACCTGGTGTCAGCATTGAGGAAACTTCGCTTTTCAGGTCGTTGTACAGCGATGATTTCATTTCCACGGTTGTAGTTTGCGTATTTGATGCGTCGCCAGTCATACCGCCAGAACTTGTAGAGCCGGTACTGCCACTGGAAGACATTGTGCCGCTCACAACTTTTGAGTTGTATGCCACATTGCTGTCCATATATGTAATCGGGAATGAGCGCGTTTCCAGATAGAAGAATGTGATACGACCTTTATCGTATTTCCAGGATATTCCCAGCCGTGAAGATACGGTTTGCAGTAGGGCAGGAAGCCCGGAGATATTCAGTTCAGGGAGTGATGTACCGCCAGAAGAGACTTTTACTGGCTGACTGCCTACTGACGCCAGAGGAACCATTCCATTTGCATCAGGTGCTGGAATTGAGCCTGTCATTTGTTGTGTTGAGCCAGTGCCTGTACCGTTCAGATAGGTCCAGACATCGGCGCTGATTCGTACCGGGATATGACAGGTTTGTGTGATGCGTTGTGCGATCTGGCGTAGCTCAATATCTGAACGAGTATTAATCACAATCGGGCAGGGCGGCGCTGATTGCTTTATCTGCTTTTCAATAATTGGCGTTGTATTAATCCATTGTTTTGTTGAATCCTGGATAACCGGGTTATTACGAATTTTTTTCGCGTATTCAGTCGCTTTTTGTGCGTCTCTTTCGGCAGCAAGTTCATTAGCATTGATTTTTTTGAAGTTTGCACAGCCTGATAATAAAAAAGAGGATATTAATAAACAAAGCAATTTTTTATTCATGTTTAATTACCTTATGGAATATGCAAAATACTATTTGCTGGTTGCGAGGATTATTCAGATACGTCTGTTTTATCGTGATTATCAAGGTCTGGATTAGTAATCACATTGCCTCCGGCAACCATGACTTTTTTTCCTCCAGCTTTAGGGAGATAAATTTCTGCAATTTTTGCTATTTCATCCATGACTTCTTGTGTAAACAGGTTTGGAATGTCAACATGATTGTTACGGGCGATATCCACGCGGCGTTTAAACTCTGGTTCTTCAAACCAGATTATTTTGTTGGCAATAAATGGTCGGCTAAATTCACTGGTTATAATTTCACGGATTGCAATATTTCTGGCTTTATTCTTCTTATCCCGGAGAGACACAATTTCTTCAGGAAGAAGAACCGGGCGCTCTATTACATCATCATTCCGTGTACGTGAACTTCCTCCCTTACCACCACCACTGGATATTGAGCGTTTGGATATTTTCATATCACGCACCCCAATCTCTTCTGAAATCTTTTTAGCCAGAGCATTTTTTGATTTCGGCGGATAGTAAAGCACAACAGCACTGTTTTCAGTGAATGTGGTCCATCCTTCCTGACCGTACATATCGCTTTTTTGCCCTTGTCCTTCATTCTGAAGAATGAACATAAAGCGAAGGTTATAACCTGCTGTAAAACCAACAGCGCGTTCAATGACCTCCGATTTACCCATTGATGTAAATTCATCCAGGAGAATAAGACACTGGTATTTCAGGTCCGGGTTGTGTTCCGGCAGTTCACGACAGTTTTCATTAACCAGTAATGAGAAGAAAAGGTTTACAATTTTCTCATGAGTGATTAAAGCATCCGGTGTCAGACCAAGATAAATTGACATGGGCTTTTTACGAATGTCCCGGATATCAAAATCACTGAAATTCGTCGCCTCAGCAGTAATAGGGTTGCTGAAGATGCTCAGCGGTGATGAAAAGTTTGTTTCTATACTTCCCCTTGTGCGATCTGGTGCTGACATAAACTTAAAGAAGAATGATTTTGTTTTATCGCTAATCCAGCTACGGTTTTCAATTTCCTGTCCCATCCATGCGGCGAGATCCTTGCCGCCATCGGGAACCGACGTTTTCAGTATGGCGCTGATGGAAACAAGAACGTCCGGTACATTATGACCTTTGGCTTTCTGTTCCAGGTGAAAACGCTCCTTGTCCAGCAGGTAAAGTCCTAACCCGACAAAAAGGTTTCGTGCAGAATCAGACCATATAGGATCATCACTTGCCGGGATAAGGATTGCGGCAATTTTTGCCAGGTCCGTTTCACGAAGTAAATCACTGCGACTGACGCAATCCAGAGGATTCCAGCGGTGAGAGCGTATCTGTCCTTTAATTGCCTGGTCGATAGTTTCCGCGTATCCGGCGGGCGCAAAGAGAAAGCATTTTTGCCCTAATTCTTTTTGCCTGAATCCGGCTGATAAAAACCAGTTTTCAAGTTTGATATCCAGTATGACCATACTTCCTGGATAGTTTACGCAGTTGGGGATAACAATTCCCACCCCTTTACCAGAACGTGTCGGGGCATAAAGAATTAAAAATTGTTGTCCGGCGAAATAAATAAATTGTTTTTTGTATCTCCCCTTGAACATTTTACCGATGAGTATTGGTGGATGTTTGTAAGGTGATTTTTTATCCGGGAAAAAACCTGATTTACTTAGGTCCATATCAGTTGCGAGCCGGGCGTCACCGTAGATGACTTTTTTAGGCATAATCCCAATCACGACAATTAACATGAATATGGCAAAGAATATTAATGGAACGCTGAATCCAAACCATGCCATAAAAACGAGTTTTTTATATTGTGGGTTGCCAGAAAATGTTGAGATTACAGAATGGAATGTATCCCACTTGAGCAAAGACATATCAACGGATGAATATCTTAATGCTGTGTATCCACCGAGATAGTTTGAGGCTATAAGCACACCCACAAGAAGCAGTAACAGGAAGAGAATTAATCCCCCCGTCTTTTTTGCATCCATAGTTATCTCCAGAATTTACATTGTGCTCAAAAAGCGATTTTTTTCTTCGGGTTCGTAATACAGTTCAGTCATTCTGGTATGGTTGAAAAAAAGAATGACATCAATTGATGTTTTTATCGTGCGCATGATGAGGTCCATATCAACAGTCATACCAACATCAGATTGTTTTACAATACTTGCCAGTCGTGAAAATGAGGCATAAGTATTATTAGCATGAATGGTACTGATTGAGCCTTCATGCCCTGTATTAAGCGCCTCCAGATAACTCCATGCTTCGTTACCCCTAAGTTCAGCAAGAAAGATGTGATCTGGCTTTAATCGCATACACGCTTCAATGATTTCCTTCGCTTCAACGGTATTTTTTTTGTAGAAAAGCCGGATATGGTTTGGATGCAGCGGCAGAGACATTTCCGGTACATCTTCAACGGTTATATAACGCCGTTCAGGTGGAAAGATATCTGCAATTGCCTTTGCTATAGTTGTCTTACCGGAGCCAGTCCCACCGACGATTAAAAAATTAAGACGGTCTTTAACTGCCTCTCTTAAAAATTGAGCTTTAGATTGACCATCTGGACGCCGGGATAATTCATACAGGTAGCGTTGCCGTTCAGTCAGGATGGCTTCGTGTTTCGTCGCAATCCTGACATTATCAAAACGCCCTGTTCGGACATAATCATCTATAGTAAAGCGCGTTAATGATGGCTTACGGATAGATATCACAACGCTGTTATTTTCTGTTGCAGGTGGAATGATGATTTGTCCACGTTCCCCACCGGGAAGAACTACCGATGCAATGGGATTATCATGGCTAAGTGGTATTTTTATCTTTGATAAGTTCGTCAGAGTTTTGGCAAGTGTCATTAAATTATCAAAAGTCGCGTCTGGCGCATCTTTAGATTCCCAGCCATTTTTTCCTTCAAACCATATTGTTCCTGGTTTATTCACAGATATTTCTGTGACATGTTCAATATTAAGAACAGACTGGATACCCGTCATATCCAGATATCGTCTTGCGGTTTTACTGTTATCTCGTGGTTGTGATGTATTACTGGTATCTCTGATGTTATTCATATCAATTGCTTTACTGAATTACTGAAGTTCATATACGGATGAAAAGTCGATATTTCGCGGAACAATAACAGACAATACAGTCCCCTGATTAATATATGCCGTGGGGGGAATATTTATAGTATTGTCCAGCGTTGTTTTTGCCATTTCTTTTGTTGCGTCAGATGTGTTTTCGTAGGTGATATTGCTGTTTGAGCCTGTTTGTTGCGTGCTGTTTTTCAGAATATCTAAACCATCACCAAGTAATGACAGCAGCAATGCACCACCAAAACGCTGACCAAAATGATTATCGACCCATGCAGGAAGGCCGGAAGCGCCCAGACTGTCAGTGCCAAGTGCGCCAATGCGCACATTGACATTTTCATCTTTGAGCGTTGTCCAGTTAACGAACACACGGGCTACTCCCTGTGTCATGACTTTATTCTGCTCCCCGATCAGTAATGCTCCTTTACGGGCAAGAAGCACTTCGCCGTTATCCGACCAGACGTCTCGTGTTAACTGACACATTGTGATACCGGGATAAGAGGTTACGATTTTCGTTTTGAGCACACAGGATAATGCTGTTCCCGCAGATAACAGATATCGGCGGTTCAGCACAGGGGATACCTTTCCGTCTGCGTACTGACTGCCCTGTAAATCATCTCTTTCCTGGTTTTTTTCGCCTGGTTCCTGATTGTCGATCTTCACCATTGTGTCGCCCATCAGTTGTCGGACGGATTTTGGCAATGGTTGTGGTTGGTTTGGATCTCCACTGGCGGTTTGGGGACTGCCGTTGGCTATCACATTGACGGCTGTTTGATCGGCCTTTTGTGATGCTGGCGCTGACGGGGCATTGTCTGCCTGTTTCTGTTCTTGCTCCTCCTGTGCTTTCCTGCGGTTAGCGGCATCGAGTTTTTCCTTTTCTTCGATGTTTTTCATCATTGTTGTCAGTGAAACGCCATTGTTGGTATTTGTGACCAGTGTCTCGTCAGACTTCTCAAGAGGTGTTTGCTGAACGACCTGTTCTCGTGAAAGAACTTTAAACAAGATAATGATCACAAATAACGCGGCAATCAGTAATATGATGAGGATTAATATTTTTTTTGGTGCTGCTTTACCTTTTACTTCGATAATTCCGCGATTTCCCGCGTCATTATTTTTTTCATCATCTTTATTTTTCATAGCTGAACTTCTCTACTCGTGTTTTTCCGTTTGACGTACCTTTTTTATTCCACGGACGATTAACGATTGATGATGTTCTGATATCTGCAACCTGATCACCCAGGCGCAAACGGAGATTTTCAGCCACGTCATAATAAACCATTGTGTTTTTATTTCTGTCTCCGTTAACCAGATGTTCATTTCCATCGGCATCAACACGATAAAGGACCGGAATTTCCTGTTTATTAGTCCATCTCATGCATGTAAATTCGCCATTATCCCATACCTGATAAGGGAAAATTGATTTGTCACCCTTGAGTTGATAATGACCATTAATTATTCCACCATCAGTGCATGGAAATGGCTTTTCAGTCATTACGGTAGCTGACGGTGGTTTCGGATAATTAAAACGCAGAATATACGTGGGTTGTTTCGTGGTTGATATCAGGTAAAGAGGATATATATGCTTATTGGTCTGAACGGTAACGTTTGTATCCGGTTCTTCTGCTTTTGGACGCAGAAACAGAGTGTTGTCCCTGACCGATACTGACCAGGCTTCTGGATCACCAATTCCGACATCTTTTATTGTTTCGTCTTGTCCGAACTTAATTGTTGTTTGTGCGCCTGCTTTTACGCGCACATTAAATACATCCTGCTCGTTATAATCTACGGTCTGAATACGCCCGTCTCGTTCCGATGGTGTGCCGTACATAGCTGCTAAAGCACCAGGTACTTGTAGCATCGACAAAAGAACTATCGCAGTAGTGCGTTTAAGCATCATTTTATAACCTCTGGATCAGGTTGGTAGCTCAGAACTTGCAGTCCCAGCGGATTCACAAGGCGCTCTTTTTCTGTTTTGATATCTTTATCCCAGTCAAAAGAAATCGTCGAAATCCACTCTGTTGCTCTGTATCCGGGGGCGGGTTTACCAGATAAATCCAGTACCATTTTTTTGAAACGCACCTGCGCCATATCCTTCCTTAGAAGGATTACTGAATTAATCTGGACCTTAATTTTGTAGTTGTTTTTCAGAATGTTCAGTGGTGAGGAATCAGCACGAATCATGGTGTCATAAGCTGAAAACACCTTTTGGGAAGACATTGTTTTTACTGTATCGGCCTGTTCCTGGATAGTCTGCCAGTCGTATGCTTCATAGTTAATGAGATACTTTGACAGAAAATATTTAGTCTCAACATCCTGATAACTTTCCTTAGCATCAGATAATTGAGGGGCAATATCAGTATATCCAGTGCTGTTATCCACTCGCACAAGGAACGGTACAGCGGTTTTTAATGGAGCAAGGGAGGCTATTGCGAAACCAAGAATGCAAATTACAACAAATTCACCAATGGCGAGAATGGTAAATGTTTTTGCCTTTTTCTTTATGATATCAATTTCACTGCGCTCAAAGTCACGTATGGCCTTGAAATAATCCTTTTTTTCGTTTTTTTCTTCAAATTTCTTTTTGGTGGCTTCTTTTTTTGAATGTTCATAATAGTTTGTGTTTTCCATTAATAATCACCTGCTTTGATCTGTTCAATTGCTGTGTTTAACTCAAACCATCCCCCTTTTTTCTGCACAGGATTGGGGGTGTGAGAACATGCACTAATTAATAGCGCGGAGGCAATTATGAGGGGGATTTTCATATTGTTTTCCGTTCTGTATAAAACAGAGAAATTAACCGTTCAGGCGTTTCAGGAGTTCTGGTATCCAGATATCAGGAGCTACATCTCCTTTTTCAGCAATAATCTCATCAAAAATAGACAGGCCAGTTTCAGAGCCAGAAAGCACGGGGATAAACTCATCGAATCCAAACAAATCCATTTTGGCGAAAACAGAAGAGCCAGATTGCTTGATGAGCATGGTCCTTGACTCCTTCGTCAGCTCTTTGAGTTTTTCAAACTCTTTTTCAGTAAGCCCAATTTCTTTATATCCTTCCCATTTTGCATCGGGATTGGGCAGGAGAATTTTCGTTGCGGTTTGTTGTACCAGCGCCGCAAAAATTGCGCAGTTTATGGCGTCTTCCGGGGACTGTGATGTTAACCACATCATTTCACCTTTCATGCGCCCCGCTTTCAGTGCGCTTTTAATCATGCTTTGTGTCATGGGAAAGTTTGCTGGCATCCAGAACTCTTCAATAATGGAGAGCATCAGATTGCCGCCGCGTTGCATGATTTCTTTGTAGAAAAACAGGACCGCGAGTAAAGGTTCACAGGCAGGATGAATACCGTTTTTTGTGTCCAGGACAACGGTTGTATCAAATCCCACCTTTTTATGATGCAGTGGATTGAAGGTATTCCGGGGGGAATCCACCGCCCAGGCATATTCGCCGTTGTCGCACCATTTGGCGAGACGCGTCTGAAGTTCAGGACTGACTATATCGAGAAGAAGGGCTGTCCGGCGTTCTTCGACAGGCATTCGCATAATGCTTTCCACGGCAGCGTTTAATTCAATGCCATGTTCATCAGAACAGGGGTTGCCCTGGTTGTCTCGTGCCAGAACCTGTGTCCAGCGTTTCAGAAATGCGAGAAGTCTGTGCCAGACGGGAGATTCCGGGCCTTCTGCCAGTTGCCACGGATTGCAGCCGGTATAAATGCCTTCCTGCAACGTGAAATAGCTTCCTCCGTATGCACGGACAAAAAGCTCAGTAGAACGGTTGAAATCCACAACAAACATTAAAGGGTCAAAGCGTTGAAGAAAACCGCTGGCTGCTGCTTCAAATGTTGTTTTCCCTGTGCCTGTTGCGCCAAGAATCATTCCATGCCCGGCAATTTTTTGTCCGGTAACATTTTTTTCCGGTGGGCTGTAATGCGTATTGAACCAGTAAATGCTGTCAGACACCGTTTTCAACGGCATTATGGCGGACCCATCACCAATAGGATTGCCTGATTTTTTCCCGGAGGAATAATTGTGAAAAGACATCAGACAGGCCAGGTTGGTTATTGTTCTTCGGGTATCCAGTGGACGCCTCTTATTCAGCGGCATATGACTGAAAAAAACAAAAGGTGATGCGAGTGAGGCGCGACTGAAGCGGAATCCCTTACCCGAAGTAATAAACTCAGCAGAGAGCTTTATACCATTGCTTCTGGCCTGATCTGGTGTATCACCGAATACCGTTAATGCGCAGTGTAGTGAACCAAACAACGTAATTCCGGCTGCGACCGCTTCTTTACCAGCTTCGAGTTCTTCCTGTTGTGTTTTGGCTGCATCATTAGCTGATTGCAGTTTGTTTAATTGCGAATCAATGTTCTTCAGGGTTTTTGTGGGTGATTCAAAAATAAACGATTGAGTAAGAATAAATTCATAGGGTTGCTTGAGAAGAAAATCCCATTGTCCGGGGGTCGTTTCTATAGGGAAATCCTTCAAAATATAATTCGTTGCAAACTTTTTACTATCCGATTCGTTGTTACGCAGTTCAAGAACATCAGCACCAAAATACCATTCAGAATCACAAATACTGGATGATAAGGGAGTGGATGATAAAGGAATCATGTTATGTTCTGTATTTAGCAATAGTGATAAATAGTCTGCCACCTCACTAATATAAGTATTGTGAACTGATAAAACAGAAGCGTTAAATGGCTGAAGTGCTTTTTGCGCCTGTTGTGTCATTTCATTCATGCGCTCGATTCCGGTATCAACATCATCGTAGGGAATCCCAAATGTTAAATACCATGTTGATTTGTAGAATGCGCTGGATGTGAACAGAGCAAGGTATTTTTTTGAAAACCTGCTTAAAAAAGCATTGTCAAAATTCCATTCTCCATCAATGGTTATTCTTTTTTTGATAAGATGAGTCCATAAATACAGGTCGCCTTCCTTTCCTAACCCAATCAGGAAGTTTTTAACGCTGTTAAATAAATTTGTAAGAACATTATCGTTCTCTGTCTCAAATGGAATGCCTGCTACAACAAGTGAAGCCAGCATTTTCCTGTCAGAAGTAAAGATAATACTGTCTGTTATATGGAAGCGATAATCGGGATATTCACGAGCAACATCCATATTGTCACTGTTTTTTAATTTGACTTTGTGCATATATGTTACCTGACAGATGAATAACCAATAATTAAATCTCTGTGGCGGATTTTTAACAAAAGCCCCATAAGGTTTAAACGGATGACTCTTAGTGCGTTTGAGTCATTTTCACAGGCCAGTTTTACTATAAAAAGAAACAGCGCACATATGACAGGAATAATTATCCCTTTTATACCCCAAAGGAAAATAGCGGGGAAGCCTGTCAGAACAGCGAAAAAAGCCGTGAACAATAACAACATTAAGGGTATACCAGCAATTAACGCAGGACGGTTAAACCCGTTATAAGTCATGAATGACTCACTGACATGTTCATTTACTTTGTCCATAACTCACCATGAAAAAAGCCGCAATTCACACATAAGGTAAATATGCGGCACAGTTGTATATATGGATTACTTATTTGAAGAGTTCCAGCGCCCAGTTCCCGGCGTAAAGTGCACCGCCAGCGAGGGAACAATAGACAAGCGCCATTCCTACATCAGACCAGCTTTTCTTCTCCATGAATGCCATGATGACGTTATAGATCAGGTAACACAAAGCACAAACACCACCAAAGCTAAATGCCCATGTCTTAAGTTCTGTCATGGTATTTGTTGCGGTGTCGAGTCCACCTGCATAGGCAACGGAGGCAGTTAGTGACAGGAAAAACGCCAGAATAAAATACTGCAAAGTTGATTTGACTTTCATTAACTAAAATCTCCAAAAACATCCCAGTCCGGTGATGTTTTCTCTTCATCGTTCGGGGGGGTTATTTCTGATTCATCAGTTTTTTCACGGATTGATGGCACGATATAGTTATTCGCGTTACGAATAACCCGTTCCAGATAAGAAGTGTTGTTAAATTTCTTTTCTTTAATAAATCCTGTTGATTCGTTACCCGAATAATACAAAGATAAAGCGCGGAGAATTTTTTGATTACTACTACCCTCCTTTTGTCTCAGATAATTGTCCGTCAGGACTGCCGCTCCTGCTTTTATATTTGTACACGGGTCAAAAACTGTTTTATTAGTCAGATTGAGTGATGGGAAATTTTTGCTGTATATCTGTGTCAGACCTGCACTAAACCTTTTATTTTCTGCTGTTAATTTTTCTGCATATTCAATAGCTCCTTTTTCATCTTTAAAATACTTACTTGTTCCGTCAGAAACATTCGCTATTACATATGGATTAGCCCCTGATTCAGTCATAATCAGGGCATTCATCGTATCGGGTGATACATCAGGGGCACACTGACTTATCAGTGCTGCCAGAACAGCCGCTGATAACTGCATAAGGGATTTATCTCCTGATATTAAATTCGTGAAGAACGTTTTTTCCTGCGGGGGCGACGAACGATACTGTCCAGCTCATTAGCGCCGGAAAGAAGTTCTTTCAGCGAGACAATTTTTTCCCTGACAGGTATAAGGGATTTTGCCCCCGGACATTGTTCAAAGTCTGATTTGTACAGGTCGTATAAAACAAGCGTATGTTTTACATCCTGTGACAGATAATTATGTTTATTCTGGATGTTACCTTGTTCGATATTTTTGATAACATCTGCTGAGCGATGAATTAAATCTGTGTAGATTCGGGTGTTTTTAAGGGGATTTATTTTTATATATTCAGAAGCAAGCTGAATAAGATTGCATCGTAAGATAAGGACTTCACGAGTGGCAATATCAAGCTCGCTGACATCATCATTATCCTGCATGGGTATCTCCGGTAAAGATTTTCTGGACTGAAGTCCGCGCCGTAGCGATATATCCGGCCCACATAATGATGTGTCGGATATGCAGACTCCAGTTCAGAATCCCCTTGTCAGGGGATATTTAGTTAATGAGTACAATAGCCTCTTCTGGAATTGAGGAAGGAACGGGAACGCCCATATCATTCCCCTGATTATCGACAATCTTCTTATTTTTTACTCTTCCTAACATTGCTGAATGTTTTGTTTGCTGCTGCAAAGCAGACATCAGACCTTCTGTATCGGCAGACCAGATATAAACTCGCTTACCGTAAATAATATGATGAATATCATAAACGGGTGTTATACCGATTTGCTCAGATGTTAACGTTCCTCCTGAATTACGTTTGTCTGGATATTTATAAAGATAGTCATTGATAACATTTGCGAAATGGACAAATTCAATTGCTTCCTGTTTTGCAGGAAGCAACTTCATTCGCTGTATGGTTTGGTTATTGTTATCTGTCAGATAGTAACTGCCTATTGACAGGAATATCAGGAGCAAGCTGAAGAACCAACCCATAGCGATTACTCCTGTTGTGTGTCTTTAATTGTGATTACGCATTGTGCAATATTCCTGAATGCGTATAACGGTTTATCTGCTGAAAGATAAAGCATCAGCGTATCTTTTAATGCAGATTCAAAGTTTCCCCGGAAAATAAGAGGAGCATCTATTCTGTAGTTCACAGGAGTATCCCATACAAGATTCCAGGTTGAATTACCACACGGCGAACTTGACGCCCATTCTGTGAGGCCATCCCGCAGCGTTGAACCTTTTTTAAGATTCCAGGTGAGTTTTTCTGTCTGTTTTTGCGGAACGGTGGCAGGCGTTAGCGGTTTTTGAGGTAACTTGTCAGAGGAAACTGGTGTCCTGACAGGAGATACAGGTGCTTTTTGTGATGTTTTCCCTTTCTGTTGTTGAAAATCAATCAGAAGATGTCTTTTTTCGGTGTTCTTAATTACCGTCAGACCGTAGTTGCGAAGCATTTTATCCAGGACATAAGGCCATTGATCGTTGCCCTGCCAGGATATCGTGCGACGGAAAGTTTTCGTTACCTCCGGGGATATTTCAGCCGTCCAGTCCGATGGGACAATTTCTTTTAATGCTTTTTGCAGCGAGCCTTTACCATCATGGCGAACAAAGTAAATTTGCTTTTCAGGTGTTGATGGGCCTGTAAGCGTGGTGGCCGGAACAGCGTTGTTAGCGTTTTTTTTCAGAAAACCGCTTTTTGACATTAGCGGTGGTTGTTCAGGACGCGGTTTTGTCTGCTGATCAGTATTTTGTGCCGTTTGTGCCTGATGGTTGTTGCTACTGATTGGCTTTGCGGGAGGGAGTGCTGGTTGTTCAGTATGCTGTTTAGTTGCTCCTTTGGCTGCTGTTTTTATCTTACCAGATGAAGTTATGCTGTTTGTTGTTGGCTTCAGAAAACTATTATTGCTGTCCTGGTTTTTTGGCGCTGTCGCTGATTGCTCAGAACGTGGTTTTACGGTTTCTGCAATACGAGGCGCGGGAGTTACGTTTATGGCTTCCTTTTTGAGATAATTATCATTGCTGTATTGAACAGTGCTGTTTGGCTGTGACACGGGCTGCTGAAGGACCACCCCGTTATGGTATGTGTCTGCTCTTACCTGCTCAATTGTGGTATTCAGTTCATACCAACCTCCTTTTGCCTGTGCGGGTTCAGGGGCATGGGAACACGCATTCAGCAATAATGTGGTGGGAATAATAATGATCTTTTTCATGGTTAACCCCAGGAACGTCCGAACTTACTCATGATTTTTGAGATCGCCGCCGGGTCTGCGGTCGCGCATTGATTAAGAAACGCTTTTCGGGCATCAAAGGTTTTGCTCCAGCGAATAGATCCCTTTTTCTTTTTGATGATATTAAAGAAGTCCTTTTCGGCGCTTTTGCATTCGCTCCCGCCGCCGCTACCGATAGCTTTACCGTACAGACAAAGAACGGAAGCACACGGATCAGACGCATATACGGGGGCAGAGAGTGCGATAGCACTTGCGGCAATCATCGATAACATGATTTTGCTTAACGGTGTCTCAGGCACGGGGTGTGTTCTACTATCTGCGCAGCCTGGTCGTAATGCTGCGGTGGCGGCAACCATCAATAAAATGGTGGATTTCATGGTGTTCCTCCATATTTCAGACAAAAGAAAACCCGCACGAGGCGGGTAATTTAAATATCAGGGGAATCAACGCACGTGTGGCGTAATGATGACAATCCGCTTCTCACTTTGGCTATCAGCATTAACTCCAGTAAACCCACTCACGACAAGGGGCTGGTCCGGTTTGAGTAAAATATTCTGCTCGACAGTCTGTTTCCGTATCGGGTCAGTGGTTGTGAGTAGCAGGTGGAAATTTCCACGCTCAATATCCGGTGTTATCCGCATTGTGAAGCCAGCAGTGCGATCTTTTTCAGCCAGTGTAGTGTCACCGGATATTGCCTGACGGGGGATCAGTTCCGTGACAGGTTCCCTGCTTCCGGCAGATGTTGTTTGTGATACAACGCACGGGGTACTCTTCATTATTTTGCGGATTGTTTCGGAGGATATCGCCTGACCGTCATCAAAGAATGCACTACGGAAAATCACGTTCTGATTTTTGGCAAACAAGCCAGGATGCCGCTCGCTCAGACTTTCGTATATATTCATACCATTCAAACAAACAGGAGAACTGTCCGGCAGGTCTGTTCGCACGGTATCAATTTTCAACGTTATCTGGTGGTCATGTTTGGTTAACGGTGACTCAGGTACTGGTTGTGTTTTGCTATCCGCACAGCCTGACAGTAATGCGGTGGCGGCAACCATCGATAAAATGATGGATTTCATGGAGTTCCTCCATATTTCAGGCAAAAGAAAACCCGCACGAGGCGGGTTTTTTATCATGGAATAAGTTTATTTATTGGAGCGTCCAAGCATTTAACTCATGATTTCTTTTCGTTTTAGATCATAGAGTGCTTCGTTAGCATTTTATGTATTCCTTAATCAAGGCGTCTTCTCATTTCACTAACTTTCTTTTTATATTCACTATCTTGTTTTTGCTGAAGTGCAGCACGAGCATTATCGCAGTTTTGATCGGTTATTGTACCTTTCTTGCAATCTTCTAAAGTTTTAGTGGCTTCACTGATGTTGTTTGAGTAATATTCTACAGAATATATTTTTTCTTTACATCCCACTAACATTAAACTGGCGAAGATAATTGATGAGGCGATAATTGCATTTCGTGACTTATTCATATCAGCTTAAATCTCTTCTCTTTTGGCGAACATATGTTTCATATTGAGCTTTCCGCTCATTCTCTAGTTGCCGTTCAGCAATATCATATTGCTTCAATTGTAGCTCCATTGTCAATTTTTCTGTATTCAATTGGTTAGATAAGTCAGCTTTTTTTTGAGGAGTATCTGCTGACGCGAACTCCTTCTGTAACGTGGTTAATCTCTTAGCCCTTTCCTGCATTTCATTGTTGAAATTTTCATAGAATTTGATCTTAGCCAGGATCGCATCATATTTTTGTTGCGTCTCTGCAACGTTGCTTGATAAGTCATATTGCGATCGCAAAGAGCTAAGATCTGATTTTGCACTATTTGTTATTGTTGATAGAGAATCCTTCATATAGCTGGATGCGCTATCAAAGCCATTGCTGAAATCAGTGAAGCCTTCGAGTCTTTTCTTCTGTTCTTCAGCGTATCTTATGGTCTGTTCATATTGTTGCTTGAGTTGCTCAAGCTGTCTTGCCGCTTCAGCAGCACGATTTAGCCCTTCTTCAACTGTTTTAGCTATTGCTGCAACGTCTACTACTGGAATACCAGATGCAAAGATTGATGGTGATGTTATGGTAATTATTCCAGCAAAGAGAAATGATAATACTTTATCTTTCATGTTAATCACCCCGCTTTAAGTTTACTTCCACGGTTTAATCCCTGAACTAATGCTGATGCAGAACGACTTCCTGCATTAAAGAATGGATTTGGCATTTTGCTGGCAAAACCATTAGTGAAAGATCGGAGTCCTGATGCTCGCATAAAACCGGATGCAACCTTACCTCCAAAGCCATTAGCGGCTGATGTAAGGCCATTTATACCTACCCCGCCAGTAAGAGTTGAGCAGAGAGTACCTACTTGCTCAACAAGGAATATAGATATAACAGTCACCATAAAGAAATAAACTACTGTTGTGAGAGTTATATTTCCGCTTGATGGGACTGTTTGCTCTACAAAGCTGATGACGAAGCTGAACGATATACTATAAAAAAGATTTAGCAATATATAATTTAAACAGCTACCTACCCATGCGCTAAACATATTTCTTGTCGAAGCAAATAGAGAAAAACAGATAAATAATATTCCGGCGGATAAGAGAATGCCAACCATGAATGTTGATAGAGTTAGAAATACAGTGGTGTAATAAATAAGCAGCAGCCCGCCAACATATCCAACCCCCCAAATTAGATATATGTATAGTTGATCTGTGAAGCTATACCACTCCAGAGTATCTAACTCATTATTCTTAAAATCATTTAACGTTACTGAAAGCATATTCCACAAATTATCAACACTGGTTGCAGTTCCTGAACCTCCAGTAACAGCAGCAGAAAGGTCGGAGCCAGCGTGCATTACGAAAGGAATAACAAACTGGCTGTAATAAGGCGCTGAATAAGTGAATGCACCAACCAGGGCGAATGCACCGATATTCTTAGTCACCTCGCTCATCAGGACGTCACGTTGGGCATACGTGATTTCATATATTAGATAAATAACGTATAAGGCTATAGCCGCAAAGAATGTAGGAGATATTGCTTGTGCGACCTTAGCGGCGTTCGTCGCCGCTGTGGATTCAACAATGGTTGTTACTTTCTCAAGAAATTCTGAAACAATGTTCATAGCTTAGTCCTTCTGGCAGATGAAGAGTTCACCAGAGGCACTAATATTTGGCTTCAGCTTAATTACCAGGTCTGTGCCGAAAAAAATTGCTTCTCCAATTTTTTGGAAATTTAATGTGGATTCTTCTTTATTGTAACTATAAACGTTGTGGGTTGCTGTCGATGTTTTGGTTTTACGTGGTGTAAACGCTTTTTTAATGATGTAATCGAGAGCGTGGCTGTTATGAGATGGTAAAGTGATTAAATCGTCGTTTTTTTTCATAATGTAGTTCTGATTTTTGAGGTTGAAGATAATTGTCGGTCAATGCTTTTGATTTTTTTTCGTATCTCAATTGGATTCGCCTCAGATAAGTTAGCAATGGATAAAGCCAGTTCGATTTGTAAAATTTTCCTTGTTTCGATGAGATTGATTTTTACTTGTGGTATATCACGGAAGACACCACAGCCGGTAATTGCTTTTGAAACGACACGTTCTGTATTTGCTATGCTTTTCTTTACTGTTCGAGGGGGGACATAACGTGCACGGCGAAGTTTTCTCAGATTAGCTTTTGCTTGAGTCATATTTGTATGCCATGAATAAATAAATGCTTTCTTCAAAGCCTGAATAAGCATAAACCAGTAATATGGTGGCTAAAGGCAAAGAAAAGGTGAAATGAATAACGGCATTCAGAACTGAACCGGTTAATGTATATAAGACAAACGGTGCTGAAAGTATGAAAGCACCCAGCAGGAAAGAAAAAACATTGCACGCCATTTTTAATAAAAATATTTTTATTAGGTGATGTTTTTTTCTGTACATTTCATCGTATCCTTCAGGGGGCTGTCACCTTCTCACGTTGTTGCTTCCATCGCGAGAGCTTCAACAAGTTCATTGATACAAGTCCGTTCTGCCGGAACTTCCCGACCTGTAACCGGGTCGAAAACGATATGCTCATTTTCAACGTAACGCAGGCGATCGTAGATTTTTTGACGAGCTTTTATCTTAATCACGTCCAACTCTGCATGTTTTAACTTTTCTCGTCTATCGCCGATGAAAAATATTATCCATATGACAGCCATGATAATTGCCGTACAGGGGAGCATGTAGCTTAATACTTTTATAGCTACAGCAAATGTATCTTTGGCCCTTCCTGCTGCTGATTCAAGGATAAAAAAAGCTACAGTTATTATTATGACTGTGTATGTCTCGTATTTATTTACACCTCTAATACCAAATTTGCGTAATGTGGCTTTAGTTACAATCTCTGAAAGAGATACTCCTTCATTTGCGTTTCGCATTTAATTTTCCTTATACTATTCCTGTGACACTTAACACCATCAATAAAATATGTAATGCAGTAATGTTTTTTAGCGTTTTTTTGTAGGCTTCAATAAAATCCTTATCCAGAAGTCTGATAATAAAAATACATAGTGCATTCATCGCTGCTCCTGTAAGCGGAATTAACAACGAAAGATGCATGATTTATTCCTTGTTTTCATTCTTGTCTTCGATGGTCATTACTTTAAGAGTTATTCCTTGCATGTCTGTAACAATAACTCTTGTTCCCGCAGGGTAGTTTTCATCGTGTAACGTCTCAACAGGCCAGAATGTATCACCAATAAGTAATTGCCCCTTGCCGTTCACAATATCGTCACTGAGAGTAAATTCTTTTCCTTTAAAACGTGTATGTCCTGTGTTCACCAGGGGTGTATCTAATTTCTTATGTTTTTTGTCATAGACGAACTTAATTATCGACGTCAGTATGCTTATTGACGCAAAGAAGCATATATTTGCTTCTTGTGATATAGGAAGGAAAAAGTCAACAATGGCACTTGATAATGCACCAAGACTGATTACGAGTAACCATCCCGTTCCGGTTATAATTTCAAGGGCAATACAAAGAAGAAACAGCGTAAACCAGAACATCGTTAATCTCCATGAGATAAGGACGGTGATTAAAACAATATTGTCACCGTCCGGTATCTGTTTAAGACAAATACTGTTGAGCCTGTTTCATATCAACTTTGGGAGTATCCTGTGATACGTTTTTTAGCAGTTCACTGATACCTGCAACCGAACTCACCAGGCTACTTGAATCAAGAGGCATCATAACCAGTTTACTGTTTGATGCAGTGCCAATTGCCTGGAGTGCTTCAGTGTATTTCTGCGCAATAAAGTAATTAACAGACTGAACATCACCTTCAGCGATTGCATCCGACACCAGTTTTGTTGCGCGAGCTTCCGCTTCTGCCTGACGTTCGCGTGCTTCAGACTGAAGAAATGCTGATTGCCGTTCCCCTTCTGCTTTCAGTATTTGGGACTGTTTTTCCCCTTCCGCCTTCAGAATTTGTGACTGGCGTATACCTTCCGCTTCCAGAATCTGTGCACGCTTAGTACGTTCCGCTTTCATTTGCGCGTTCATCGCCTTAGTCAGTTCTTCTGGTGGTTTAACATCCCGAATTTCAATACGTGTGACCTTAATTCCCCACGGATCAGTTGCATAATCGACAACCGTTAACAGCTTAGAATTGATGCTGTCACGTTGAGAAAGCATATCGTCGAGATTCATTCCACCAACGACAGTTCGGATATTGGTCATGACAAGATTTGAAATAGCTGATGCAAGATTATCGACTTCATAAGCTGCCTTCGCTGCATCAATGACCTGGATAAAACAAACAGCATCGATAGTTACGTTTGCATTGTCTTTCGAAATAACTTCCTGTTTAGGAACATCCAGGACGGTTTCCATCATGTTGATCCGTTGACCTATGCGGTCCATAAACGGGATCAGGAAGTGAAGACCGGGGGAAAGCGTATGGGTATATTTACCAAAGCGTTCCACTGTCCAGGCATTACCTTGCGGCACGATTTTGACGGCAGATTTAACGAATATCAGCGCGACTAAAATTAATAAGAGTAACGGAATAGATGTAACTATTGGCGTAATTATAGCGTCAATCATGATTAATCCTCTCCCCATTCATCACAATATGCTTCAACCGGAGTTTTTCCTGCTTCATAATCACCGCGCCATGCTTCCGCATCGGCGGCATTTCCACCGCGTAACTCTGCGTAATCCATTAATAGCTCGTGCCATTCTTCAAATGTTACGGTTTGTTTAGTGGAACCAAAATCAGCCATATGTATTTCCTGCATTTTGTGGAGGTATCTCTTTGCAAATGAAATCTGAAATATGAACATCAACAGAAAAACACTTTCCTGCTTCTTTTTCTTTTGAGAAGTTTTTTCTGCATTCTTCAGCGGTCATAGGGAAGTCGCTGTAATGAGTCCATTTCACGGGGCCACCACCTGGTTTTTTGATGGTTGCGTTTATTTGGTACTTAGGCATTCAAAAATACCTCCACTCGATCACCTGTCTTTCTTGAACACATCCAGCGGCGCAGTTCTGTAAAACTATCCTGGATCTCACAACGGGTACTTTTCATTGTGACAGTTGGTATATTGTCGTAGCTGGCATATGCAATCTCTTTTTTGGGTGTGCGCAATATGCCTTTGTCAATATCAAGAATCCTGAACGCGCTAATTCTTCTTTTGTGCTCGTTAAATAGTGTTCGTTTAGTTGCTGTTATCTGCTTCTGTGCTTCCTGGTAAATGTAGGTAAGCACATCATAAGATTGTTGCTGTGTAATAAGGAAATTACGGCTAACATCCGTTGTTGTGAGCGTTTTATTATTTCTTAATCCCCAATAAGCCACGATGATATAGAGTGGATATCCTTTCAAATCTGCCACACATTCAGGAATGACAGGATTAATTTTTAACTTACGCGCCATATTTTCTCCCGGTTGTTTGTCTGAAATAGAAACATCCCCGGAATACAGCGTCATAAGCTAATTATGAAAAGTTGCAGCCACTCACTACAGGCTCTTTATCTGATTGTTCATCATCATGCATAGCTAAACCCCCTTACCTGGAGTGGAGACTGGCAAATCTGGTGTACTTCTGCGTTGCAGCCTGTACGACTTGCTCAGGGAGAGAGTGAGTGAGATTAACTCAACGCGAGTTCACCAAATAAGGGGGTTTAAGTATGCAGAATGATATTTGCGGATAAAGAGTCGTTACCTGTGTAGATGGCGCGGCACGTCACTCTGTTACGTAGCCCGTTGCTGACAGATGCCAGCGGTGCTTGAAATGCACGAATAATAACCTCCTTATGCCAGGGCTTTAGGCAATGACCGCTGTCCGGGGTTGTTAAAGAGCATGAGATGACAAGCGTTCTAACGGGCGTCAAAGAGTGCTCATTTTCCAGGCAATGAGCACAAAAAACGCGATGAACGAGCTTTTTACAATCATCTGGATAGTATTGTGTGTGCGACATTTAAAACCTGTCAATGCCACAAGAGCGATCTAATGATCTGGATAACATCTAAAAAACAGAATAATATTCTGTTTGCTAAATGATGTACGATCTAAAAATCTAGATAATACTGTTTGTGTGGTTTATTCGATCGTGTGAGTGGGTGTATGCAGTCAAAAAAACTTTTTTGAATATACAAAATTCTGAATTTCTGATTTTGTAAGGTTTTGTATGGGGAACGTCAGTAAAGAAGGGGCTTCAGTAGCTGTTCTGAAAACGATTTTGAAGCAGTCACAGATGTGTGCTGAATCAAAAAGGAAACGAGCCAGGCTTGAACATCGTTGATCGATTGCGCCCATGCTGCTAAATTTGCAGGCAAGTTTTCCGCGATTTGTAAATGCAGAAAACGAGGTGCTGAAATTTTGTTCAAGAACGTAAATTTCAGATAAAGAAAACCCCCGTAATCTCGTGTTTTCCAGGCAGCGTAGATTAGCGGGGGTTGCCCTCAAGGCCGAGCCTTGAGCTGATAACGTTTTATTTCAGGTATGCTTGTTACCTGAAATGGAGTTTAATTCCATGAGAAGGAAATATCAACTCTTACAGTGCAAGCTAAGTGCAGCTTGCTGTGATTAGCAAACGTCACTGGTCTGAACTATCACCGGAAGAGCAGGTCCGTTTCTGGCAGGACTACGAAGCGGGCATTGAAAGCTCATTCCTGGTCCCCCAGGAAAACAAAGGCGGAACAACAAAACGTCGCCGGGGTGAACATTCCACTAAGCCAAAGTGTGAGAATCCAGCCTGGTTCCGTCCCGACAGCTATAAGGCGCTGGGCGGACAGTTGGGCCACGCTTACAATCGTCTCGTTAAAAAAGACCCGGTAACTGGTCAGTACACACTCAGAATGCACATGTCGTTGCATCCATTTTATGTACTGAAACGTCAGAGTGTCGGTCGCAAATATAAGTTCCGACCGGAGAAAGAGCGGCTGCTTGACGCAATATGGGTTGTACTTGTGAGTTTTTGTGATCGTGGATTGCACACTATCGGCATGTCAGTATCTCGCCTTGCAAAAGAAATAAGTCCAAAAGACAGTAAGGGAAACGTTATTCCTGAAACCGCAGTCACAGTATCGCGCCTTTCCCGTCTGCTGGCAGAGCAGGTTTGCTTTGGCGCGTTGGGAACGTCAGAAAAGACGATATGGGACCGTGAATCCCGCCAGCGACTGCCGAAATACGTCTGGATCACCGAAACTGGCTGGAAAATGCTGGGAGTTGATCTGGTGAAACTTCAGGAACAGCAACGTAAGCGCCTTGCAGAAAGTGAAATCCGTCGGCAACTGATTAAAGAAGGGGTTATCCGCGAGGGCGAGGAAATCTCTGTTCACTCGGCTCGTAAACGCTGGTACGCGCAGCGTTCTCTCGATGCCATCAAGTCCCGACGAGAAAAAGCAGCAAAGCGTAAACGTGCTAATCGCCTGGCAAAACTGCCGCATGATGAACAGCGAAACGAAATTGCACGGTTTATTCTGAAGCGTATGCCGCCGGACGAAGCGTACTGGTGCACTAAAGAAAGATTAGAGCAACTGGTAGCCAGGGATCTACGTCAGCTTGAACTGGCCCTGACAGCTTCGCCACCCCACTAGTTTAGCTGCCTGATACAATCGGCACTCTCTTCAGCCCCTTCGGGGCTTTTCGTGTTGCCTGCATTTCATGAAATTCCTCATATTTGACGACCGTTTTTCATTTTGTCCCGCTCTGACAGTTTTTTGATGGCCGCAATAGGGTATCGGAGTAAAAACGCCTTCGGTTATCCACAAAAACCCGCAAAGGAATAACTTCAGAAAGCAGCAAACATAGAACATCAAACCCGCAATATATTCTTAACCCCTGTTCTTTAATCCCCTGCGTTGCTTCGCCGCAGGGAAAATATTTATCTTTGAAACAACTGTGGATAATCACAAAAATGCCTTCGCTTGCAGCTGCTAACGCCGCGCCGCTCAGAATATAAGTACCTCCCACCGCTTCGCGGCGGGCATATGAACTTCTGCCCAATGAAAAACAAAGCCCCTCCAACCCTCCTACAAAAAAACGCTGCAAATACTCAGCCACAGCGCCCGACCCATCACTGAAAAGCGCCGCCGCCCCCGCCCGAAGGGCGGGAACAACATCGCTTTCAATAATGGATGTTGTAACTAAAAAATTTCATCGCTGTCAGCCTTCTGGCTGGAAGTACCAAATACACGCTCGTAAGCGGCCCTGACGGCCCGCTAACGCGGAGATACGCCCCGACTGCGGGTAAACCCTTGTCGGGACCACTCCGACCGCGCACAAAAGCTATTTCATGGCTGAAAGCGGGTATGGCTTAGCAGGATGGGGATGGGTAAGGTGAAACCTATCAATCAGTACCGGCTTACGCCGGGCTTCGGCGGTTTAGCTCTGTGCCATATAAAACAATAGAGTGCCGCCTTACATGCCGCTGGCGCGGCATCAAAAAGAAAGCCCCCCAATAACGGGGGGAAATAGCGTTTTGATCAAAATGATAATGCTAGTGTGCTTCTTGCGTGCCATTCCAAGCACAAACTAAATTTAACGTTTCGTTAACTACAAAGAAATCCGATGAGTTAATCACTTGCGGAATAAAAATCATATAGTAAATTACTATATGATTTTGCGTTGTTTCGGAGAATTAAAAAATGCCTTTGATTGAATACATCAACAAGTTCTATCGGGGGAATCAGGCATCGTTCGCCAGGCTGACCGGAGTTCAACCTGCGCAGGTCACACAGTGGATCAACAAAGGATTCATCGTGGTGAATCACACACTGTATAGTCCACGCCGAAAGCTGGGAATTTAATTCCTGGTCAATATATAATGCTGTTGGCGCTTGAGGCTTTCTGCCTCATGACGAAAAGGTGGTTTGTATCTTGTTGTGCGGCAGAAAGAAGAAAGCCCCGTAGTTAATTTTTCATTAACCCACGAGGCGATCCCAATGCTTGAACAACATCAGGATAGCCTCTTACCGCGCGTTACGCAAGGAGAAGAAGGCCATGAAACAGCCGAAAAACGCCCTGACCTGGTGTTTATTAATCGTGTGCTGCACATTGTTAATATTCACGTATCTGACCCGGAATCGTTTGTGCGAGGTCCGGCTGAAAGACGGAGACAGGGAGGTTACGGCAAGTCTGGCTTACGAATCCAACGGTAAGTAGCAACCCGGAGGCGGGCGAAAGCCCGCCTTTTTGGGGATGATGTGGTTCTGGCATTAAGCGCCTTTACAAAGGGGGTATTCTGTACGGATACCCCCTTTTTCCATGTATTTTCAGGATATTAACTGCTGAAAATGGTATAATTAGTCAATATGACAGCAATTATTGAGGCGAGTATGCAGCCAAAAAAAACACCCGTGATTGTGGTCAAAAAACGCCGCGTTCTGGTCATGCCAGAAAATCCTGTGGTGAATGAAAAGCCGCAGGAAGTACAAAAATCAGCAGTTAATGAAAACAAGAAAGTACAGAAGAAAGATGCTGTAGCAGAGAAAACACATAAAAAGCAGCCTCAGCCCTGGTATTTGAAAAAACAAATCACTTTTCCCCCAAAATATCCGAAAGAATATTTTGAAAAGTGTTTCAATAAAGTTCGTGCTGTTTTTCCTGAACTATGGACAGACGAAAAAAAGAACTTGCCCCTGAAAAGCGGGATTCTCCAGGACGTTGAGAAATACCTGGCGGATAACCCGGATGTGGATCTGACGATTGAAGAGTGGAATTGTGCGGTTCAGGTGATGACGTTCCGGTGGCAATATCTTCAGAATTGTACTGTACCAGGCGCAACACGTTACGACCTTTACGGGAAACCTGCTGGTACAGTAAAAAAAGCACACGCAACTTATGCGCAACTGGTTCTCGATGCCCGTAAGAAAGCCAGCGAGAAGAAACAATTAAAACGTAAGGGATAAAGCCCCGAAGGGCTTTATCATTTCAGCCTGGCTGACTGTAGAATCCAGTGATTTTTTCCGTTTTCGTCCAGGCCGTGTTCGTAAGCTGCAAGAGCCGCTTTCATTATTGCTGTTTTTGTCTGGCCTGTTCGCAGTGCTTCCCGTTCCAGAATATCTTCGTAAACGTCCCCAAGCCGGACATTGGTCACTTTAGTTGCTCCCGATTTTTTGCGGGTAGCTTCATTGATGAATCGGGCTGTGTCTGCATTGGTTTGTTCTGTTTTTTGTCCTGGTATTACCGGAGTTTTCAAGTCAAGAGCCATTATATCACCTTTCGTGTGTTACATTAGCTTTACTGTGTAAAGTTAATGATGTAAAGCTATCGTATTACATCCATTAGGGATTGATGCCTAACTCTTGCGCCAAAAGCTCTATTTGTGCTTTAGCTGTAGAAAGGCTGGATGCGCGACGTACATCATGAACGCCAGCGCCTTCATTACAGGCCGCTTCAAAAATATCTAAATCTGAAATACGTGTACGAAGTGGCTGTATCCACACCGGGTTCTCCCGGAGTAACTTGTCGAGATCAATCGCTGCTTTTCTGTGGCGTGGTTTTGTCGTGTTAATTCTCGTGAAAAGTACCCAGGGTTGCAGGTCTGGATTGATCTGTTGAGCTGTGCGAACTTTTTCTGTTACATGAGTCAGCGTTTCTGCTTCGAAATCTGAAGACGGCTTAACGAGAGTAAGCAGAATGTCAGCTACAGTTAAGGCACTGCGAAATTCCTTGCTGTCATGCCCTGGACAGTCAATGATCAGCACTTCACATATTTTTTTCAGGCGCTTAATGACTTCTGATACATCGCCATACTCTTCATAAACAGGAACCGGTAATAAGCCATTCTGCTTTCTTTTTTCGTTCCAGCTAAGAATATCATTGTTTTTATCGGTCTTCAGAATGATGACCGTTCGTGAATTATTTACCAGATAAGAAGCCAGGTTTGTTGCTGTGGTGCTTTTTCCTACACCGCCTTTATCTGATGCGACAAGTAATGCTCTCCCCATAGAAACCTCGGATATACAGTGTAAAGGTTTATTTGTCTTTACATTGTATTCATTATAGTTACGTTGTAAAGATGTTTGTGTCTTTACAATGTAATTGTTTTTTGCGCTTTACATTGTGTGTATGTTACAGGGTAACTTTTCAGGATGCGATTTTGCCTGGTGTGTTGTTGCGCCCGTAGCTCGCTGACGCTCACACGCGCAGTACAGCGCCCCGCCCTGCTGCAATGCACCAGGACGGCGTA
>NZ_PTRU01000036.1:0-33075 GCF_002965245.1 Escherichia sp. MOD1-EC6021
AGAACTGGGCATGGCCTTCTGGCATGATTTAGCGGCTCCGGTCATTGCTGGCATTCTTGCCAGTCTGATCGTGAACTCGCTGAATAAGCGGAAGTAACGTGTCATGCGGGCGTCAGGCTGCCGTAATGGCAATTTGCGCCCGGATCAGGCCGCAGGGGTGAAACTCTGCGGCCTTTTTCGTTCTTATTGCGGGTAAGGCACCCAGTCGCCGCCGTTCAGGCGAACGTACGGTTTATCCTGGTATTGAATAACCACTGCATTTGAGTTCTCGGAGACCGGTGCTGTTTGTGGCAACCCACTGGTGAGTTTTTTCCAGTCAACATTGTCTTCGGTGAAAATCTTACCATCAAGAACGCGAACCACCAGATCGGAGATAGCCAGGAAGCTGCTCGGTTGGTCGATGACAATCGGTGCCCCCTGATGTGGTGCCTTCATGCCGAAGAATTTCACCCCAACGGGGACGTCTGTGATAGACGGGCTAGGGATATCACGTAGGCCAGATACCTGCATTCTGTCGCCCTTCAGCGCGCCACCGTGTTCCGGCACCACTACCACCATCACTTTACGACCCGATTTCTCCAGTTCAGTAAAGAAGGCGTCCAGCTCATCAAAGAATTTCTGCGCTCGCGCTTTGTAATCCGCTGTTTTGCTGACGCCCGGATAATGGTTGCCGTCATGCAGTGGAAGCGTGTTGTAGAACGTGGCACTACGGCTGTTTTTATCTTTTTCGGTAACGTCCAGCCAGCGGTTAAGCACGGCGGTATCGTCATAAACCGGCGAACCATCAAAGCCCAGCAAAATAACCGGCAGATTTGTTTGATCCATCAATTCGGTCTGCATGCCGCCATTTTCGCGAACTTCTTTCAAAAAACCGCCGAACTGGCCGTTATGTCCCATCATCAGGTGCTGGGTAAAGCCCAGTTTCGACAGGTTATCAAACAGATAGCAGTCGTTATTTGCCGGTTGATACAGATTAGTGTGCGAAGTCTGCCCGCAGCTGGCGCGCAGTAAACGGATCGCCGCCGGGCCACTGTAGGAGGTGGCGGAGTTAAAGTTCTTGAACTCAATATCGAAATGCGACCACAGCGGATGCGACATCAACCCGGCGGCTTCAATATCCGACCAGGAAAGCGAACAGATATTAATCACCAGTAGTTCAAATGGCTGAGCATCAGCGGGCAGCGAAGACGGGAAGGTCGATTTACGTTTCGCCTCCGCGTTATAGAAATTATTCAACCAGGCGTTAAGGTTCGCCGTTGTTGGCGGTGCAGTTTGTGCGGGCATATCACCCACTACCGGTGCGCCACCCGTCGCCGCAACGGTTGCCGCTGCGTTACCACCCGTCGTTGTTACAGTGGTCGTCGGTTGACCGGCAGGCCACAAGGAGAAACTTGGTCCCGCCAGGGTAAGTACGTTCAGCCATAGCAGAATGGCAACCACAAAAACGGTAATGCGAATCCATTGTGACAGGAATAACCAGGCCACTAATAAAACAAAAATGGCCCCAATCATCTGCCAGTTAATAAAGCGTGTGACAAGGTCGATTAAATAATCGGTACTGAACCCCGCCACCTGCGAACCCTGGCTCATTATGCTTTCCGGGCCCGGCAACCAGGTGTCATGCCAGAACAAAGCAAAGCCGATCGGCAGGGCAATCCAGTGGCGTAAGCGATGCAGGCTGTAGCGCGGAATGGGCATCAGCAGAAACGCGGCAAACACCAGATTGAGGAGCGGATGGAAGTTAAGATATCCCGCCCACAACAGGCCGAACTTAACCAGAAAATAGAAGTTCCAGCCGGAAAGGCCGCGCCAGTATTGCCAGAGGGAAGAAGGCATGGCGGTATTTTGCGTAAATTGAGTCATTTTTTGGTTGCCCTGGCTTTTTCCGTGCGGCGTAACGTCCCGGCCGGTTTAACATAACGAGGTTTAGCAAAGAACAAACGTAAGGTGTCGCGAATGCGTCGCAAAGAGTGCCGCGCCAGATAGCCCAGCGGGAAAAATATCAGTGCGCAAACGACAATAATTTCAATGATATCGCTGATGGTCATCATGATGAGCGCTCCACAGTATCATCTAACAGTCGCATTGGTTCTGGTATTCTTCGCCAGTGGCGACCATCGTGCTCGGCATTGATGACCGGTTTAGAACTTTGCGTTAAAGGCAGCGGCATGCCCCATTGTTCTGGAGCAAGCAGGCGCATCTGCACCAGCTCGGCACTGATTTGATCATCTTCAAACCAGACCATACGGTTTGAGAAAATGTCGCCAGTCGGCAATGGGAAAATATGATTCAACGCGGTATCCAGATCGTTAATCCGACAGAATGAGAGAAACAGCACCAGCCGATTACCGCCAATGGTCATGATATCGCCGGTACGGTTAGGGCGACACAGCGTCAGGGCTTGCTCAACGCGGATACCCGGTACCGGACGTAGGGCAACCAGAACGCCTTTACCATGTGCAGGCAAGAGAGGGTTATTCATCATGTTGTTAACGGCATTACAGAACACATCCCACTTCTGGAAACCACGTAGTTTGAGCGGCTGGGTCATTGACAGCAAGGTAGTGATATCTTCCGGCACATAGCGACTAAACTTCTGCCCTTGCACGCTTTCGATCATCGTCAGACAGCGGGAGAGTGGCGCATTCCACGGGATAACCATATTTGCACCGCAGGCCAATAACAAACGTTCATCGGTGGCGCGCAGGCTTGCGGTATTTTCCCGTACGAGGATTTTCATCGCACTACCGCGCTGGCGACGCAGAGTATGAATGCTGCGGGCCAGTGGCTCGATTTGCGCATTTTGCTGTAAAGAAAAGACCACCGTCGCCGCCTGAGCGGTACGGGCTTCATTGAACAGAACTTCGTTATTGTTGAACAGTTGCCAGTGTTCCGATAGCGGCGGCGCACCTTCCAGTACAGCAACATTACTCAGAATGCGTTTTTCGTCGCTGCGTGGTTGGATCTCCGCCTCTTCGCTTTGAACTAATGTCCAGATACCTTTTTGTTGCTGAACGCTAAGCTGCTGACGGGCGCTGACCCCTTTTTCGTTGCACCAGAAGGCAATATCCAGCAAATGTTGGTCGCCCTGAAAACGCAAACTGGCAAGACCAAAAAGTGAACGGTATTCCTCAAGCAACAATGAAAATTGTTTATCGTTATTATTTCCGGGATTAATTACCAAAAGCGAACAATGGTTTAACCTGCTCCATTTATTCATTTTATCCAACCATGAGCGAAGCCGCTCGGCAGGAATGTTTTGCCATGCGTTATTTGCGCAAACAAGAATAAAAAGGTAATTATTGGGATCAATAGAACACTGCAAATCACGGGCCAAATAGTATAGACCTTTTTCATGATTTAGCATTGAAAATAATTTTATTTTTTCCGGCCCTTGAGAATCATCTAATTGAAAGATTTTCGCCGGATCGCTGTCCATGCTAATGACCGCGACGTGTGCGGTTTCAGCCTGGGATGCAATTGTTTGATTCGCCAGACTGATAGCATCTTCATGGCGATCGACGTTAAACCACCAGACGCCGCCTGCTGGCATATGTCGCAGCTCATCCCATAATGATGAGATACCGATAGAGAATACAGGGTCCACAATGTCCCTCATGTCACCATTTTGTCTGATTATCAGTTTACTAGCGAAAGCTAAGAAATAAACCTACCATTGAAATTAAAACTTATCAGATTTAGCATGTGAATCAATTTAGCAGGTCACAAGACGTGTGATTTTAGCCTTTTCGTTTTTAACTTTTTTTGTTGCGTAACGGAAAGTCAAAAAGTGAGCAAATTCCCGTCTCGCCGTAAACAATAAACCGGCGAAATGCTCACGGTTAGAATTGTCTCATGAACGGTACGGTTATTTCATAGGGATCAAGCAAATGAATAACAATGAACCAGATACTCTGCCTGATCCCGCGATAGGCTATATCTTCCAGAATGATATTTTGGCGTTAAAGCAGGCGTTTTCACTGCCTGATATTGATTATGCCGATATTTCCCAACGCGAACAGTTGGCCGCGGCATTAAAACGCTGGCCGTTGCTGGCAGAGTTTGCGCAACAAAAGTAGGGGATTGGTGAATGGCCGTACTGGGATTGCAGGGGGTGCGGGGAGGCGTGGGAACAACAACCATCACTGCCGCATTAGCCTGGTCATTACAAATGTTGGGAGAAGATGTCCTGGTGGTCGATGCCTGCCCGGACAACTTGTTGCGCCTGTCATTTAACGTTGATTTTACCCACCGTCAGGGCTGGGCCAGAGCCATGCTGGACGGTCAGGACTGGCGTGACGCCGGGTTGCGCTATACCTCGCAACTCGATTTGCTGCCTTTTGGTCAGTTATCCATTGAAGAACAAGAAAATCCACAGCACTGGCAAACCCGGCTGAGCGATATTTGCTCCGGCTTACAGCAACTAAAAGCCAGCGGGCGTTACCAGTGGATTTTAATCGACTTACCGCGTGATGCCTCGCAGATAACCCACCAGCTGCTGAGTTTGTGCGATCACTCGCTGGCAATCGTCAACGTCGATGCTAACTGCCATATCCGGCTGCATCAGCAGGCGCTGCCGGATGGCGCGCATATTTTGATTAATGACTTCCGTATCGGCAGTCAGGTTCAGGACGATATTTACCAGCTTTGGTTGCAAAGCCAGCGCCGATTACTGCCAATGCTCATTCATCGTGATGAAGCGATGGCTCAATGCCTGGCGGCTAAGCAACCAGTCGGTGAATACCGCAGTGATGCGCTGGCGGCTGAAGAGATACTGACGCTGGCTAACTGGTGCCTGTTGAACTATTCCGGGCTGAAAACGCCAGTCGGGAGTGCATCATGAGTATCCTGACCCGGTGGTTGCTTATCCCGCCGGTCAACGCGCGGCTTATCGGGCGTTATCGCGATTATCGTCGTCACGGCGCGTCGGCTTTCAGCGCGACGCTCGGCTGTTTTTGGTTGATCCTGGCCTGGATTTTTATTCCGCTGGAGCACCCGCGCTGGCAGCGTATTCGCGCAGAACATAAAAACCTGTATCCGCATATCAACGCCTCGCGTCCGCGTCCGCTGGACCCGGTCCGTTATCTCATTCAAACATGCTGGTTACTGATCGGTACATCGCGCAAAGAAACGCCGAAACCGCGCAGGCGGACATTTTCAGGTCTGCAGAATATTCGTGGACGTTACCATCAATGGATGAACGAGCTGCCTGAGCGCGTTAGCCATAAAACACAGCATCTCGATGAGAAAAAAGAACTCGGCCATTTGAGCGCCGGGGCGCGGCGGTTGATCCTCGGTATCATCGTCACCTTCTCGCTGATTCTGGCGTTAATCTGCGTTACCCAGCCGTTTAACCCGCTGGCGCAGTTTATCTTCCTGATGCTGCTGTGGGGTGTAGCGCTGATCGTACGGCGGATGCCGGGGCGCTTCTCGGCGCTAATGTTGATTGTGCTGTCGCTGACCGTTTCTTGCCGTTATATCTGGTGGCGCTACACCTCTACGCTGAACTGGGACGATCCGGTCAGTCTGGTGTGCGGGCTTATTCTGCTGTTCGCCGAAACGTACGCGTGGATTGTGCTGGTGCTCGGCTACTTCCAGGTGGTATGGCCGCTGAATCGTCAGCCGGTGCCATTGCCGAAAGATATGTCGCTGTGGCCGTCGGTGGATATCTTTGTCCCGACTTACAACGAAGATCTCAACGTGGTGAAAAATACGATTTACGCCTCGCTGGGTATCGACTGGCCGAAAGACAAGCTGAACATCTGGATCCTCGATGACGGCGGCAGGGAAGAGTTTCGCCAGTTTGCACAAAACGTGGGGGTGAAATATATCGCCCGTACCACTCATGAACATGCGAAAGCAGGCAACATCAACAATGCGCTGAAATATGCCAAAGGCGAGTTCGTGTCGATTTTCGACTGCGACCACGTACCAACGCGATCGTTCCTGCAAATGACCATGGGCTGGTTCCTGAAAGAAAAACAACTGGCGATGATGCAGACGCCGCACCACTTCTTCTCACCGGACCCGTTTGAACGCAACCTGGGACGTTTCCGTAAAACACCTAACGAAGGCACGCTGTTCTATGGTCTGGTGCAGGATGGCAACGATATGTGGGACGCCACCTTCTTCTGCGGTTCATGTGCGGTGATTCGCCGTAAGCCGCTGGATGAGATTGGCGGCATTGCTGTCGAAACGGTAACCGAAGATGCGCATACTTCTCTGCGTTTGCACCGTCGTGGCTACACCTCTGCATATATGCGTATTCCGCAGGCGGCGGGGCTGGCGACCGAAAGTCTGTCGGCGCATATCGGTCAGCGTATTCGCTGGGCGCGCGGGATGGTGCAAATCTTCCGTCTCGATAACCCGCTCACCGGTAAAGGGCTGAAGTTTGCTCAGCGGCTGTGCTACGTCAACGCCATGTTCCATTTCTTGTCGGGCATTCCAAGACTGATCTTCCTGACTGCGCCGCTGGCGTTCCTGCTGCTGCATGCCTACATCATCTATGCGCCAGCGTTGATGATCGCCCTGTTCGTGCTGCCGCATATGATTCATGCCAGCCTGACCAACTCGAAGATCCAGGGCAAATATCGCCACTCTTTCTGGAGTGAAATCTACGAAACGGTGCTGGCGTGGTATATCGCACCACCGACGCTGGTGGCGCTGATTAACCCGCACAAAGGCAAATTTAACGTCACCGCCAAAGGTGGACTGGTGGAAGAAGAGTACGTCGACTGGGTGATCTCACGCCCCTACATTTTCCTGGTATTGCTCAACCTGGTCGGTATTGCGGTCGGTATCTGGCGTTACTTCTACGGCCCGCCAACCGAGATGCTCACTGTCATCGTCAGTATGGTGTGGGTGTTCTACAACCTGATTATTCTCGGTGGTGCGGTAGCGGTATCGGTAGAAAGCAAACAGGTTCGCCGATCGCACCGCGTGGAGATGACGATGCCCGCGGCAATTGCCCGCGAAGATGGTCACCTCTTCTCGTGTACCGTTCAGGATTTCTCCGACGGTGGTTTGGGGATCAAGATCAACGGTCTGGCGCAGATTCTGGAAGGGCAGAAAGTGAATCTGTTGCTTAAACGTGGTCAGCAGGAATACGTCTTCCCGGCCCAGGTGGCGCGCGTGATGGGTAATGAAGTTGGGCTGAAATTAATGCCGCTCACCACCCAGCAACATATCGATTTTGTGCAGTGTACGTTTGCCCGTGCGGATACATGGGCGCTCTGGCAGGACAGCTATCCGGAAGATAAGCCGCTGGAAAGTCTGCTGGATATTCTGAAGCTCGGCTTCCGTGGCTACCGCCATCTGGCGGAGTTTGCGCCTTCTTCGGTGAAGGGCATATTCCGTGTGCTGACTTCTCTGGTTTCCTGGGTTGTATCGTTTATTCCGCGCCGCCCGGAGCGGAGCGAAACGGCACAACCATCGGATCAGGCTTTGGCTCAACAATGATGATAACGCGATGAAAAGAAAACTATTCTGGATTTGTGCAGTGGCTATGGGGATGAGTGCGTTCCCCTCTTTCATGACGCAGGCGACGCCAGCAACGCAACCACTGATCAATGCTGAGCCAGCTGTAGCCGCCCAGACGGAACAAAATCCGCAGGTGGGGCAAGTGATGCCGGGCGTGCAGGGCGCTGATGCCCCCATCGTGGCGCAGAACGGTCCTTCGCGTGATGTGAAGCTGAACTTTGCGCAAATTGCGCCACCGCCGGGCAGCATGGTGCTACGTGGCATTAACCCGAACGGCAGCATTGAGTTTGGTATGCGCAGCGATGAAGTGGTGACGAAGGCGATGCTCAACCTCGAATACACGCCATCGCCATCGTTACTGCCTGTCCAGTCGCAGTTAAAGGTTTATCTCAATGATGAACTGATGGGCGTGCTGCCAGTGACCAAAGAACAGTTGGGTAAAAAAACGCTGGCACAAATGCCAATTAACCCACTGTTTATTACCGACTTCAACCGTGTGCGGCTGGAGTTTGTCGGTCATTATCAGGACGTGTGCGAAAACCCGGCCAGCACCACGCTTTGGCTGGATGTTGGGCGGAGCAGTGGACTGGATCTGACCTATCAGACCCTGAATGTGAAGAATGATCTGTCACACTTCCCGGTACCATTCTTTGACCCGCGTGATAACCGCACCAACACCTTGCCGATGGTCTTTGCGGGTGCGCCGGATGTTGGGCAGCAACAAGCATCTGCCATTGTCGCCTCGTGGTTTGGTTCGCGTTCTGGCTGGCGTGGGCAGAACTTCCCGGTGCTCTATAACCAACTGCCGGATCGCAATGCCATCGTTTTTGCCACTAATGACAAACGCCCGGACTTCCTGCGCGATCATCCGGCGGTAAAAGCCCCGGTGATTGAGATGATCAACCATCCACAGAATCCTTACGTCAAACTGCTGGTGGTCTTTGGTCGTGACGACAAAGACCTGTTGCAGGCAGCGAAAGGTATCGCTCAGGGTAACATTCTGTTCCGTGGTGAAAGCGTGGTAGTGAATGAAGTGAAACCGCTGCTACCGCGTAAGCCGTACGATGCGCCGAACTGGGTGCGTACCGATCGTCCGGTCACCTTTGGTGAACTGAAAACCTATGAAGAACAGTTACAATCCAGCGGTCTTGAGCCAGCAGCGATTAACGTTTCGCTAAACCTGCCGCCGGATCTCTACCTGATGCGCAGTACCGGCATTGATATGGATATCAACTATCGCTACACCATGCCGCCGGTGAAAGACAGTTCGCGGATGGATATCAGCCTGAATAACCAGTTCCTGCAATCCTTCAACCTGAGCAGTAAACAGGAGGCGAACCGCCTGCTGCTGCGTATTCCGGTATTACAAGGTTTGCTGGATGGCAAAACGGATGTCTCTATTCCGGCGCTGAAACTGGGCGCGACCAACCAGTTGCGGTTCGACTTTGAGTATATGAACCCGATGCCGGGCGGTTCGGTGGATAACTGTATTACCTTCCAGCCGGTGCAGAATCATGTGGTGATTGGTGACGACTCCACCATCGACTTCTCGAAGTATTACCACTTCATCCCGATGCCGGATCTGCGCGCCTTTGCTAACGCGGGCTTCCCGTTCAGCCGGATGGCGGATCTGTCGCAAACCATCACCGTGATGCCGAAAACGCCAAACGAAGCACAGATGGAAACCTTGCTGAATACTGTTGGCTTTATCGGTGCGCAGACGGGCTTCCCGGCGATTAACCTGACGGTGACCGATGATGGCAGCACCATTCAGGGCAAAGATGCCGACATCATGATCATCGGTGGTATCCCGGACAAACTGAAAGACGACAAGCAGATCGACCTGTTGGTGCAGGCGACCGAAAGCTGGGTGAAAACGCCGATGCGCCAGACCCCGTTCCCCGGCATTGTGCCGGACGAGAGCGATCGCGCGGCAGAAACTCAATCAACGCTGACCTCTTCCGGTGCGATGGCAGCGGTGATTGGCTTCCAGTCGCCGTATAACGACCAGCGTAGCGTGATTGCGCTGCTGGCAGATAGCCCACGCGGTTATGAAATGCTTAACGATGCGGTGAACGATAGCGGCAAACGCGCCACCATGTTCGGCTCGGTCGCGGTGATCCGCGAGTCCGGTATCAATAGCCTGCGTGTTGGCGACGTTTATTACGTTGGCCATCTGCCGTGGTTCGAACGCTTATGGTATGCGCTGGCAAACCATCCGATTCTGCTGGCGGTGCTGGCGGCAATCAGCGTCGTGCTGCTGGCCTGGGTACTGTGGCGTTTGCTGCGTATTATCAGCCGTCGTCGTCTTAACCCGGATAACGAGTAATTGAAGATGAATGTGTTGCGTAGTGGACTCGTGACGATGCTGCTGCTGGCTGCCTTTAGTGTTCAGGCAGCCTGCAACTGGCCTGCCTGGGAGCAGTTCAAAAAGGATTACATCAGTCAGGAAGGGCGCGTCATCGACCCCAGCGACGCGCGCAAAATCACCACCTCCGAAGGGCAAAGTTACGGCATGTTCTTTGCCCTGGCGGCTAACGACCGTGCAGCTTTCGATAATATTCTCGACTGGACGCAGAACAATCTCGCTCAGGGTTCTTTAAAAGAACATTTGCCCGCCTGGCTGTGGGGCAAGAAAGAGAACAGTAAGTGGGAAGTGCTGGACAGCAATTCGGCCTCTGATGGTGATGTCTGGATGGCCTGGTCGTTGCTGGAGGCGGGGCGGTTGTGGAAAGAGCAGCGTTATACGGATATCGGCAGCGCGTTGTTAAAACGTATTGCGCGGGAGGAAGTAGTGACGGTGCCTGGGCTGGGTTCCATGTTGTTGCCGGGCAAAGTGGGATTTGCTGAGGATAACAGCTGGCGTTTTAACCCCAGCTACCTGCCGCCGACGCTGGCGCAGTATTTCACCCGCTTTGGCGCGCCGTGGACTACGCTGCGCGAAACCAATCAACGTTTATTGCTGGAAACCGCCCCAAAAGGCTTTTCACCAGACTGGGTGCGCTATGAGAAAGACAAAGGCTGGCAGCTAAAAGCCGAAAAAACATTGATCAGCAGCTACGACGCTATCCGTGTTTACATGTGGGTAGGCATGATGCCTGACAGCGATCCGCAAAAAGCGCGGATGCTCAACCGGTTTAAACCGATGGCGACATTCACCGAGAAAAACGGCTATCCGCCGGAAAAAGTCGATGTGGCTACGGGGAAAGCGCAGGGTAAAGGACCGGTCGGTTTTTCTGCCGCCATGCTGCCCTTTTTACAAAACCGCGATGCACAGGCCGTTCAGCGCCAGCGCGTGGCCGATAACTTTCCCGGCAGCGATGCCTATTACAACTATGTGCTGACCCTGTTTGGACAAGGCTGGGATCAACACCGTTTCCGCTTCTCGACAAAAGGTGAGTTATTACCTGACTGGGGCCAGGAATGCGCAAATTCACACTAAACATATTCACGCTTTCCCTCGGTCTGGCCGTCATGCCGATGGTCGAGGCAGCACCAACCGCTCAGCAACAGTTGCTGGAGCAAGTTCGGTTAGGCGAAGCGACCCATCGTGAAGATCTGGTGCAACAGTCGTTGTATCGGCTGGAACTTATTGATCCGAATAACCCGGACGTCGTTGCCGCCCGTTTCCGTTCTCTGTTACGTCAGGGCGATATTGATGGCGCGCAAAAACAGCTCGATCGGCTGTCGCAGTTAGCGCCGAGTTCAAATGCGTATAAATCGTCGCGGACCACAATGTTACTTTCTACGCCGGATGGTCGTCAGGCACTGCAACAGGCAAGATTGCAGGCGACTACCGGTCATGCAGAAGAAGCTGTGGCGAGTTACAACAAGCTGTTCAACGGTGCGCCGCCGGAAGGTGACATTGCCGTCGAGTACTGGAGTACGGTGGCGAAAATTCCTGCTCGCCGTGGCGAAGCGATTAATCAGCTAAAACGCATTAATGCGGATACGCCGGGCAATACGGGCCTGCAAAACAATCTGGCGCTATTGCTGTTTAGTAGCGATCGGCGTGATGAAGGTTTTGCTGTACTGGAGCAGATGGCGAAATCGAACGCCGGGCGTGAGGGAGCCTCTAAAATCTGGTACGGGCAGATTAAAGACATGCCCGTCAGCGATGCCAGTGTGCAGGCGCTGAAAAAATATCTCTCTATCTTTAGCGATGGCGACAGCGTAGCTGCTGCGCAATCGCAACTGGCAGAACAGCAAAAACAGCTGGCCGACCCTGCTTTCCGCGCTCGTGCGCAAGGTTTAGCGGCAGTGGACTCTGGCATGGCGGGTAAAGCCATTCCCGAACTACAACAGGCAGTGCGGGCGAACCCGAAAGACAGTGAGGCTCTGGGGGCGCTGGGCCAGGCGTATTCTCAGAAAGGCGATCGCGCCAATGCGGTGGCGAATCTGGAAAAAGCCCTCGCACTGGACCCGCACAGCAGCAACAACGACAAATGGAACAGTCTGCTGAAAGTAAACCGCTACTGGCTGGCGATCCAGCAGGGTGATGCCGCGCTGAAAGCCAATAATCCTGACCGGGCAGAACGCCTGTTCCAGCAGGCGCGCAGTGTCGATAACACCGACAGCTATGCGGTGTTGGGGCTGGGCGATGTGGCGATGGCGCGAAAAGATTATTCCGCCGCCGAACGTTATTATCAGCAGACCTTGCGTATGGACAGCGGCAACACTAACGCCGTGCGCGGGCTGGCGAATATTTACCGCCAGCAATCGCCAGAAAAAGCAGAAGCGTTTATCGCCTCGCTCTCTGCCAGCCAGCGGCGCAGCATTGATGATATCGAACGTAGCCTGCAAAACGATCGTCTGGCACAGCAGGCAGAGGCACTGGAAAACCAGGGCAAATGGGCGCAGGCAGCAGCACTTCAGCGGCAACGACTGGCACTGGACCCCGGCAGTGTATGGATTACTTACCGACTTTCGCAGGATCTCTGGCAGGCCGGACAACGCAGCCAGGCCGATACGTTAATGCGCAATCTCGCGCAGCAGAAGCCGAACGACCCGGAGCAGGTTTACGCTTACGGGCTGTACCTCTCAGGTCACGACCAGGACAGAGCGGCACTGGCGCATATCAACAGCCTGCCGCGCGCGCAGTGGAACAGCAATATTCAGGAGCTGGTTAATCGGCTGCAAAGCGACCAGGTGCTGGAAACCGCTAATCGCCTGCGAGAAAACGGCAAAGAGGCAGAAGCGGAAGCGATGCTGCGCCAGCAACCGCCTTCCTCGCGTATTGATCTGACGCTGGCTGACTGGGCGCAACAACGACGTGATTACACCGCCGCCCGCACTGCATATCAGAATGTCCTGACGCGGGAGCCAACTAACGCCGATGCCATTCTTGGTCTGACGGAAGTGGATATTGCTGCCGGTGACAAAGCGGCGGCACGTAGCCAGCTGGCGAAACTGCCTGCTACCGATAACGCCTCTCTGAACACACAGCGGCGCGTGGCGCTGGCGCAGGCGCAGCTTGGCGATACCGCAGCGGCGCAGCAGACGTTTAACAAGCTGATCCCGCAGGCAAAATCTCAGCCACCGTCGATGGAAAGCGCGATGGTACTGCGCGACGGTGCGAAGTTTGAAGCGCAGGCGGGCGATCCAAAGCAGGCGCTGGAAACCTACAAAGACGCGATGGTCGCATCCGGTGTGACCACGACGCGTCCGCAGGATAACGACACCTTTACCCGGCTGACCCGTAACGACGAGAAAGATGACTGGCTGAAACGCGGCGTGCGCAGCGATGCAGCGGACCTCTATCGCCAGCAGGATCTTAACGTCACCCTCGAGCACGATTACTGGGGGTCGAGCGGCACCGGTGGTTACTCCGATCTGAAAGCGCACACTACCATGTTGCAGGTGGATGCGCCGTATTCTGACGGGCGGATGTTCTTTCGCAGTGATTTCGTCAATATGAACGTCGGCAGTTTCTCCACTAATGCCGATGGCAAATGGGATGACAACTGGGGCACCTGTACATTACAGGACTGTAGCGGCAACCGCAGCCAGTCGGATTCCGGTGCCAGCGTGGCGGTCGGCTGGCGAAATGACGTCTGGAGCTGGGATATCGGCACCACGCCGATGGGCTTCAACGTGGTGGATGTGGTCGGCGGCATCAGTTACAGTGATGATATCGGGCCGCTGGGTTACACCGTTAACGCCCATCGTCGGCCCATTTCCAGTTCTTTGCTGGCCTTTGGCGGGCAAAAAGACTCCCCGAGCAATACCGGGAAAAAATGGGGTGGCGTGCGTGCCGACGGCGTGGGGCTAAGCCTGAGCTACGATAAAGGTGAAGCAAACGGCGTCTGGGCATCGCTTAGCGGCGACCAGTTAACCGGTAAAAATGTTGAAGATAACTGGCGCGTGCGCTGGATGACGGGCTATTACTATAAGGTCATCAACCAGAACAATCGCCGCGTGACAATCGGCCTGAACAACATGATCTGGCATTACGACAAAGACCTGAGTGGCTACTCACTCGGTCAGGGCGGTTACTACAGCCCGCAGGAATACCTGTCGTTTGCCATTCCGGTGATGTGGCGTGAACGGACAGAAAACTGGTCGTGGGAGCTGGGGGCGTCTGGTTCGTGGTCGCATTCGCGCACCAAAACCATGCCGCGGTATCCGCTGATGAATCTGATCCCCACTGACTGGCAGGAAGAAGCTGCGCGGCAATCCAACGATGGCGGCAGCAGCCAGGGCTTTGGCTATACGGCGCGGGCATTACTTGAACGACGTGTTACTTCTAACTGGTTTGTCGGTACGGCAATTGATATCCAGCAAGCGAAGGATTACGCGCCCAGCCATTTCCTGCTCTACGTACGTTATTCCGCCGCCGGATGGCAGGGTGACATGGATTTACCGCCGCAGCCGCTGATACCTTACGCCGACTGGTAAGTTTTCAGATAGCGCCTCTCTTAATGCCGCTGCGATCGGGTATACTCGGGCGGCAATCTGGGATTTCCGGGGGGAGACAATTTGCGCGTAAGTCGCTCGTTAACAATCAAGCAGATGGCAATGGTGGCAGCCGTTGTCCTGGTGTTCGTTTTTATTTTTTGCACCGTTTTGCTGTTCCATCTGGTCCAGCAGAATCGCTATAACACGGCTACGCAACTGGAAAGCATTGCTCGCTCTGTCCGCGAACCCTTATCTTCTGCCATTTTGAAAGGTGATATTCCCGAAGCGGAAGCTATTCTTGCCAGCATTAAACCGGCAGGCGTGGTCAGCCGTGCCGATGTGGTGCTGCCTAACCAGTTCCAGGCGCTGCGTAAAAGTTTTATTCCAGAGCGTCCGGTGCCGGTAATGGTTACTCGCATGTTTGAGCTACCGGTGCAAATCTCGCTGGGCGTTTACTCGCTGGAACGTCCGGCAAACCCGCAGCCAATTGCCTATCTGGTGCTACAGGCGGATTCCTTCCGCATGTATAAGTTCGTGATGAGCACCCTCTCAACGTTAGTGACCATTTACTTACTTTTGTCGTTAATATTGACGGTGGCGATTAGCTGGTGCATTAACCGCCTGATTTTGCATCCGTTACGCAATATTGCTCGTGAACTTAACGCCATCCCAGCCCAGGAACTTGTTGGTCACCAACTGGCATTACCGCGTCTGCATCAGGATGATGAAATCGGTATGTTGGTGCGCAGTTACAACCTCAACCAGCAATTGCTGCAGCGCCATTATGAAGAACAGAACGAAAATGCGATGCGCTTCCCGGTGTCGGATTTGCCGAACAAAGCCTTGCTGATGGAGATGCTGGAGCAGGTTGTCGCGCGTAAACAAACCACCGCGCTGATGATCATCACCTGTGAAACCCTGCGTGATACTGCGGGCGTGCTGAAAGAGGCGCAACGAGAAATTCTGCTGCTGACGCTGGTGGAAAAACTCAAATCGGTACTGTCGCCACGTATGATCCTCGCGCAGATTAGTGGTTATGACTTTGCTGTCATTGCCAATGGTGTACAGGAACCGTGGCACGCAATCACTTTAGGTCAGCAAGTGCTCACTATCATGAGCGAGCGCCTGCCGATTGAACGTATTCAACTCCGTCCGCACTGTAGCATTGGCGTGGCGATGTTCTACGGCGATCTCACCGCCGAACAGCTTTACAGTCGCGCTATTTCTGCGGCATTTACCGCTCGCCATAAAGGTAAGAATCAGATTCAGTTCTTTGATCCGCAGCAGATGGAAGCCGCCCAACAGCGGTTGACGGAAGAGAGCGATATCCTTAATGCACTGGAAAATCATCAGTTTGCGATTTGGTTACAGCCACAGGTCGAGATGACCAGCGGTAAACTGGTCAGTGCGGAAGTGTTACTGCGTATCCAGCAACCGGATGGCAGTTGGGATCTGCCGGATGGCTTAATCGATCGCATTGAGTGCTGTGGGCTGATGGTTACCGTCGGTCACTGGGTGCTGGAAGAGTCCTGTCGACTGCTTGCTGCCTGGCAAGAGCGCGGCATTATGCTGCCCTTGTCGGTAAACCTCTCGGCGCTGCAACTGATGCACCCGAATATGGTGGCGGATATGCTGGAGCTGTTAACCCGCTATCGCATTCAGCCGGGAACGCTGATTCTGGAAGTGACAGAAAGCCGACGTATTGACGACCCTCATGCAGCGGTGGCAATCCTCCGCCCGTTGCGTAATGCCGGCGTTCGGGTGGCGCTGGATGATTTCGGCATGGGCTACGCAGGGCTGCGTCAGCTGCAGCATATGAAATCGTTGCCAATCGACGTGTTAAAAATCGACAAAATGTTTGTTGAAGGCTTGCCGGAAGATAGCAGCATGATTGCTGCAATTATCATGTTGGCGCAAAGCCTGAACTTACAAATGATTGCCGAAGGCGTGGAGACTGAAGCACAACGCGACTGGCTGGCAAAAGCGGGCGTTGGTATTGCCCAGGGCTTCCTTTTTGCTCGCCCACTCCCTATTGAAATCTTCGAAGAGAGTTACCTGGAAGAAAAGTAGCTACCCCAAACTGATTACAAAACTTTAAAAAGTGCTGGTTTGTGCGAGCCAGCTCAAACTTTTTAACCTTTTTGTTTCAATTATGATCCAGGTACATTTCTGTGATGTTGTCTGGGTGTTATTTTAAGGCCGCAGGTACCCCATAACCTTACAAGACCTGTGGTTTACTAAAGGACACCCTATGAAAACCTCTCTGTTTAAAAGCCTTTACTTTCAGGTCCTGACAGCGATAGCCATTGGTATTCTCCTTGGCCATTTCTACCCTGAAATAGGCGAGCAAATGAAACCGCTTGGCGACGGGTTCGTTAAGCTCATTAAGATGATCATCGCTCCTGTCATCTTTTGTACCGTCGTAACGGGCATTGCGGGCATGGAAAGCATGAAGGCGGTCGGTCGTACCGGCGCAGTCGCACTGCTTTACTTTGAAATTGTCAGCACCATCGCACTGATTATTGGTCTTATCATCGTTAACGTCGTGCAGCCTGGTGCCGGAATGAACGTCGATCCGGCAACGCTTGATGCGAAAGTGGTAGCGGTTTACGCCGATCAGGCGAAAGACCAGGGCATTGTCGCCTTCATTATGGATGTCATCCCGGCGAGCGTCATTGGCGCATTTGCCAGCGGTAACATTCTGCAGGTGCTGCTGTTTGCCGTACTGTTTGGTTTTGCGCTCCACCGTCTGGGCAGCAAAGGCCAACTGATTTTTAACGTTATCGAAAGTTTCTCGCAGGTCATTTTCGGCATCATCAATATGATCATGCGTCTGGCACCTATTGGTGCGTTCGGGGCAATGGCGTTTACTATCGGTAAATACGGCGTCGGCACACTGGTGCAACTGGGGCAGCTGATTATCTGCTTCTACATCACCTGTATCCTGTTTGTGGTGCTGGTACTGGGTTCAATCGCTAAAGCGACTGGTTTCAGTATCTTCAAATTTATCCGCTACATCCGTGAAGAACTGCTGATTGTACTGGGGACTTCATCTTCCGAGTCGGCGCTGCCGCGTATGCTCGACAAGATGGAGAAACTCGGCTGCCGCAAATCGGTGGTGGGGCTGGTCATCCCGACAGGCTACTCGTTTAACCTTGATGGCACATCGATATACCTGACAATGGCGGCGGTGTTTATCGCCCAGGCCACTAACAGTCAGATGGATATCGTCCACCAAATCACGCTGTTAATCGTGTTGCTGCTTTCTTCTAAAGGGGCTGCAGGGGTAACGGGTAGTGGCTTTATCGTGCTGGCAGCGACGCTCTCTGCGGTGGGCCATTTGCCGGTAGCGGGTCTGGCGCTAATTCTTGGTATCGACCGCTTTATGTCAGAAGCTCGTGCGCTGACTAACCTGGTCGGTAACGGCGTAGCGACCATTGTTGTTGCTAAGTGGGTGAAAGAACTGGACCACAAAAAACTGGACGATGTGCTGAATAATCGTGCGCCGGATGGCAAAACGCACGAATTATCCTCTTAATCTCACCACTTATGCCCGCACTCCCTTCCCCGAATGCGGGTGTTTGCGCATAATTGACCCCTGTGCCTGAACTTACCACCTGGGTGAGTTCAGGTTTATTTCACTTCTTCCGTGACATTTTCATGTTCTTGCGGTCTAACACGAAGTGTTTTTAACGTCATTTAGACTGACCGACAACGGGCAGTTTTTTATTACCAGGATAGTTGATCAGGGGTTCACATGCAGGGCACAAAAATTCGACTTTTAGCGGGCGGTTTGCTGATGATGGCCACTGCTGGCTATGTGCAGGCAGATGCGCTCCAGCCTGATCCAGCATGGCAACAGGGGACGCTTTCCAACGGTTTACAGTGGCAAGTGCTGACCACGCCCCAGCGTCCCAGCGATCGCGTTGAAATTCGCCTGCTGGTTAATACCGGTTCGCTCGCCGAAAGTACACAACAGAGCGGTTACAGTCACGCCATCCCTCGTATTGCGTTAACGCAAAGCGGTGGCCTTGAAGCAGCACAGGCGCGTTCATTGTGGCAGCAGGGGATCGACCCTAAACGCCCGATGCCGCCGGTAATTGTCTCTTATGACACCACGCTGTTTAATCTGAGTTTGCCCAATAACCGTAACGACTTGCTGAAAGAAGCGCTCTCTTATCTGGCAAATGCCACTGGCAAACTGACTATCACGCCAGAAACCATCAACCACGCGCTGCAAAGTCAGGACATGGTGGCAACCTGGCCTGCCGATACTAAAGAGGGCTGGTGGCGCTATCGTCTGAAAGGATCAACCTTGTTAGGTCACGATCCTGCCGATCCGCTGAAACAACCCGTTGAAGCGGAAAAGATTAAAGATTTCTATCAGAAATGGTACACCCCGGATGCAATGACGCTGCTGGTGGTGGGAAACGTGGATGCGCGCTCGGTTGTCGACCAAATCAACAAAACGTTTGGCGAACTGAAAGGCAAACGTGAAACACCGGCTCCGGTGCCGACGCTTTCTCCGCTGCGTCCTGAAGCGGTGAGTATTATGACCGATGCGGTACGTCAGGACCGGTTATCTATCATGTGGGATACGCCGTGGCAGCCAATTCGTGAATCAGCCGCACTGCTGCGCTACTGGCGTGCGGACCTGGCCCGTGAGGCGCTGTTCTGGCACGTTCAGCAAGCGTTAAGCACCAGTAACAGCAAAGACATCGGTCTTGGATTTGACTGCCGTGTGCTGTATCTGCGTGCGCAGTGTGCCATCAACATCGAATCACCAAACGACAAGCTGAACAGCAACCTTAATTTGGTAGCGCGTGAGCTGGCAAAGGTTCGCGATAAAGGTCTGCCGGAAGAAGAGTTCAATGCGTTAGTGGCGCAAAAGAAACTGGAGCTGCAGAAACTGTTTGCCGCCTATGCGCGAGCTGATACCGATATTTTGATGGGTCAGCGGATGCGTTCGTTGCAAAATCAGGTCGTTGATATCGCGCCGGAGCAATATCAGAAACTGCGCCAGGACTTCCTTAACAGCCTGACGGTGGAGATGTTAAATCAGGATCTGCGTCAGCAGTTGTCGAACGATATGGCGTTAATTCTTCTGCAGCCGAAAGGCGAGCCAGAATTTAACATGAAAGCGTTGCAGGCGGCCTGGGATCAAATCATGGCCCCATCTACTACTGCTGCCACAACCTCAGTTGCCACGGATGACGTACATCCTGAAGTGACGGATATTCCACCCGCACAGTAATGCCTGATGGTGATGAGTTAGCACAACCATCAGGTATTTATGGATGAGCTGGATAGAGGGGTAACACTTTATCCAGCCTTTTGCATATGCTGCTTTTACGCAGGCATCGCTTCACGCGGGATAATCGCGCCGCGATACTGAATAACGGTACTTGCGGTCAGGTGCCCGCGTTTCGCCGCATTTTCCGCACTGCCGCCCGTCAAACGTACCGCCAGATAACCAGCACTGAAAGAGTCGCCAGCTGCGGTGGTATCGATCACTTTTTCTTTCGGCAGTTTCACCGCCGGGACATCCACTAACCCTTCGCCAGCAATGGACACCAGGCAAGAATCCGCCCCGCGTTTCACCACCACTTCTTTCACGCCCGCGTTATGGGTGCGCGCAATGACGTCTTCCACCGGTTGTTGACCCCACAGCGCGTCTTCGTCGTCCAGCGTCAGGAAGGCGATATCCGTGCATTCCAGCATTTGCTGGTACATCTGCTGTGTCTCTTCTTTGCTGGCCCACAAGCGCGGACGGTAGTTATTGTCGAAAATTACTTTTCCGCCGTTGGCGCGGCATTCGCGCAGCAGGGAAAGCAGCTTTTCGCGGCTGGTCGGGCTTAAGATTGCCAGGCTAATCCCGCTCAGGTAGAGATAATCAAAATTCGCCAGCTCTGCACAAATCGCTGCGGATTGCTCACTCTCCAGCCAAAATTTGGCGGCGGCTTCGTTACGCCAGTAGTAGAACGTACGTTCGCCAGTGCTGTCGGTTTCAATGTAGTAAAGACCCGGCAGACGATTTTCCATCCGCTGGGTCAGGGAAGTATCAACGTTCTCGCCTTGCCAGGCGTCCAGCATCTGCTGACTAAAACTGTCCGTTCCCAGCGCCGTCACGTAATGAACGGTTAATGCCGCAGGATCGACCTGACGGGCGATATAGACGGAAGTGTTCAGGGTATCGCCGCCGAAACCGCGCTTAACGTCCGCGCCTTTCTCGGAAAGCTCAATCATGCATTCGCCAATCACGGCAATCTTTTTGGACATAGTCGTGAACCTGATCTGTAAAAAATTAGCGTTAGTTTGCGCTGTGGTGGTTTGCTGGTCAACCATATTAAAACAGTGTTCCATTATTTTTTTGAGCCAGAACGTATTCCTGAAAGATTCCGTAGTGGAGTGGGGAAATTTAACCCGGTCAGGCGGTAAAGTTCTGCTCTTGCGCGCCGATAATCTTTGTCGAGTCCGGGCAGCATCACTTTTAAACACAGGACATCTTTGATGATAAGGCAGGTTATCCAGCGAATAAGCAACCCTGAAGCAAGCATCGAGAGCTTGCAGGAGCGGCGTTTTTGGTTGCAGTGTGAGCGTGCTTACACCTGGCAGCCGATCTATCAAACCTGCGGACGGTTAATGGCCGTGGAGCTATTAACGGTGGTCACGCATCCCTCGAACCCTTTACAACGTCTGCCGCCGGATCGCTATTTTACTGAAATCACCGTCAGCCATCGGATGGAGGTTGTGAAAGAGCAGATTGATTTGCTGGCGCAAAATGCCGACTTCTTTGTCGAGCACGGCCTGCTGGCATCGGTCAATATTGATGGTCCTACGCTCATCGCCCTGCGTCAGCAACCAAAAATCCTGCGCCAGATTGAGCATCTTCCCTGGCTGCGTTTCGAACTGGTGGAACACATCCGTCTGCCGAAAGATTCAACCTTTGCCTCGATGTGTGAATTTGGCCCGCTGTGGCTGGATGATTTTGGCACCGGGATGGCAAATTTCTCTGCGCTAAGTGAAGTGCGTTATGACTACATCAAAATCGCGCGAGAGCTGTTTGTGATGCTGCGTCAGTCGCCGGAAGGACGCACACTCTTTTCTCAGCTTTTACATCTCATGAATCGCTATTGTCGCGGGGTGATCGTCGAGGGCGTAGAAACGCCGGAAGAGTGGCGCGATGTACAGAACTCGCCCGCATTCGCCGCACAAGGCTGGTTTCTTTCACGCCCGGCACCGATAGAAACGCTGAATACGGCGGTTCTGGCGCTATAAGCTGCCTCATTTTCCGCCTGGCTGGACTATCTTTAGGACTGGCACAGGAAGAATATGAGGAAGCGAACGATGAGCAAGGCAGGCAAAATAACCGCTGCTATTTCAGGGACTTTCTTGTTGTTGATTGTCGTGGCGATCATTTTGATTGCAACATTTGACTGGAATCGACTCAAACCGACCATCAACCAGAAAGTCTCTGCGGAGTTGAATCGTCCATTCGCTATCCGTGGCGATCTGGGCGTGGTGTGGGAGCGGCAAAAACAAGAAACCGGCTGGCGCAGCTGGGTGCCGTGGCCTCATGTGCATGCAGAAGACATCATTCTTGGCAATCCGCCGGATATTCCCGAAGTAACAATGGTGCATTTGCCGCGGGTAGAAGCGACGCTGGCCCCGCTGGCGTTGCTGACCAAAACGGTCTGGCTACCGTGGATAAAACTGGAGAAGCCCGACGCGCGTCTGATTCGTCTCTCTGAAAAGAACAATAACTGGACCTTTAATCTCGCCAATGATGACAACAAAGACATGAATGCAAAGCCGTCTGCGTGGTCGTTTCGACTGGATAATATTCTGTTCGATCAAGGGCGGATCGCTATTGATGACAAAGTAAGCAAAGCGGATCTGGAAATTTTTGTCGATCCGTTAGGCAAGCCGCTGCCGTTCAGTGAAGTTACCGGATCGAAAGGTAAAGCGGACAAAGAAAAGGTGGGCGATTACGTTTTTGGTCTGAAGGCGCAGGGACGTTATAACGGTGAACCGCTCACGGGCAAAGGTAAAATCGGCGGTATGCTGGCACTACGCGGCGAAGGTACACCGTTTCCGGTACAGGCTGATTTCCGCTCCGGGAATACTCGCGTCGCTTTTGATGGCGTCGTGAATGACCCAATGAAGATGGGCGGTGTCGATTTACGGCTTAAATTTTCTGGCGATTCGCTGGGTGATCTCTATGAACTGACGGGCGTTCTGCTGCCCGATACCCCGCCGTTTGAAACCGATGGTCGGCTGGTCGCGAAAATCGACACTGAAAAATCGTCGGTATTTGATTATCGAGGCTTTAATGGGCGCATTGGCGATAGTGATATTCACGGTTCTCTGATCTACACCACCGGCAAGCCACGGCCAAAACTGGAAGGTGATGTCGAATCGCGGCAATTGCGGCTGGCAGATTTAGGGCCATTGATTGGCGTTGATTCTGGAAAAGGTGCAGAAAAGTCGAAACGGTCTGAGCAGAAGAAAGGCGAAAAAAGCGTTCAGCCTGCGGGCAAAGTGCTGCCTTATGACCGCTTCGAAACCGATAAATGGGACGTCATGGATGCCGATGTCCGCTTCAAAGGTCGGCGCATTGAACATGGTAGTAGCTTGCCGATTAGCGATCTCTCTACCCATATCATCCTCAAAAATGCTGACCTGCGCCTGCAACCGCTGAAATTTGGCATGGCAGGCGGCAGCATTGCGGCGAATATTCATCTGGAAGGTGATAAAAAACCGATGCAGGGGCGGGCTGATATTCAGGCGCGTCGGCTGAAACTGAAAGAACTGATGCCCGATGTAGAACTGATGCAGAAGACGCTGGGGGAAATGAACGGTGACGCGGAACTACGCGGTAGCGGTAACTCGGTGGCGGCGCTTTTAGGCAACAGTAACGGCAACCTGAAACTGTTGATGAATGACGGGCTGGTGAGCCGCAACCTGATGGAGATTGTCGGCCTGAATGTCGGCAACTACATTGTCGGTGCGATATTTGGTGATGATGAGGTGCGGGTGAACTGCGCGGCGGCGAATCTGGATATTGCCAACGGTGTGGCGCGTCCGCAGATTTTTGCTTTTGATACTGAGAATGCGTTGATCAATGTTACCGGCACGGCAAGTTTTGCTTCGGAACAGCTGGATTTAACTATCGATCCAGAAAGTAAAGGGATTCGCATTATCACACTGCGTTCGCCGCTGTATGTGCGTGGGACATTTAAAAATCCGCAGGCTGGGGTGAAAGCCGGGCCGTTGATTGCCCGTGGTGCTGTTGCGGCGGCACTGGCAACGCTGGTAACACCGGCGGCGGCGTTACTGGCGCTGATCTCTCCTTCCGAAGGGGAGGCTAATCAGTGTCGGACGATTTTGTCGCAGATGAAGAAGTGATGGAAACTGCCGGATGCGGCGTGAACGCCTTATCCGGCCTACAAATCCTTGCGAATTCAATATATTTTATGGAAGTTCAGGCCTGATAAGCGTAGCGCATCAGGCAATTTTCAACCTTATTACAACGACTGATGTCGCGTCTCATGGGTCAGCAGCAGGGCGATTAACGTCAAGCCAGCCATCGCCGCCAGATATAACCCCACCGCACCTAACCCGTAGTTAGTCTGCAACCAGGCTGCGATATATGGTGCAACGGAAGCCCCGAGAATCGACGCTACGTTGTAAGAGAACGATGCTCCGGTGTAACGCACTTCTGTCGGGAACAGCTCTGGTAACAGCGCGCCCATCGGCCCGAAGGTCAGTCCCATCAGACTTAACCCCAGCAGCAGGAAGGCAAAAACCAGAATCGGGTTGCCAGAACCGAGCAGCGGGTTAAAGGCGAACAGCGCGAACAGGATGATCAGCGTGGTGATGATTACCATGCTTTTACGGCGACCAAAGGCATCAGCCAGTAATCCGGCGACTGGCACCATCACGCCAAAACCAATCACTGCCATCATCAGCATCCACAATACTTCGTTACGCGGCAGGCCAAGCCCAACTGGCGCGGCGGCGGTACTGAAGGTCATTGAGTAGACCGTCATGATGTAAAACAGCGTATAGGTTGCCAGCATAATGAACGTACCCAGTACGGTTACGCGAACATGTTTGGTCAGCAGCGTACCCAGCGGGATCTTCACCTGTTTTTTCGCTTTAGCGACTTTCTCAAACACCGGCGACTCATGCAGCGATACGCGAACATACAGGCCGATAATGACCAGCACCGCCGAGAAGATAAATGGCACCCGCCAGCCCCAGCTCATAAACTGCTCGTCGGTCAGTAGCCAGGAAAGCAGTAAGAAAGTGCCGTTGGCAAAGAAGAAGCCAATCGGTGCGCCCAGTTGCGGGAAGGAGCCATACAGTGCACGTTTGCGCGGTGGTGCGTTCTCGGTTGCCAGCAGCGCCGCTCCGCCCCATTCGCCGCCTAAGCCCAGACCCTGACCAAATCGAGCCAGTGCCAGCAGCAGCGGGGCGAAAATACCAATCGTGGCATAGCCCGGCAGCAGACCAATCACCACGGTCGAAATCCCCATCGTTAGCAACGAGGCGACCAGCGTCGCTTTACGCCCAACGCGATCGCCAAAATGACCAAAGACGGCAGAGCCAATAGGGCGCGCGACGAAGGCGATGGCGAAGGTGGCAAGCGACTGTAGCGTTGCTGCCGTAGGATCGCCCTGCGGGAAGAAGATATGCGGAAACACAATAACGGCCGCAGTGGCGTAAATATAAAAGTCGAAGAACTCAATGGCCGTGCCAATGAGAGAGGCGACAAGGACTTTATTACGCGAGTTGATCGGCGTGTATTCTTGCTCGTGGTCGAGTGTTGTGGCTGTTGCTTGCATAATCTTTTCTTATTTTTTGGCTAACGAATAGCCATATTACGCACAGCAAAAGTGATATTTCAATGTGTAACAAATCGCGGAGTTGGTCGAAAATCAGCCAAAAAGGGAATAATGTTTAAGCTGGTGATTTTTCTTCTATGAAATGCTTCACATAATTTCATAAATGGTGGATAAAACTGGTTTTAGGTTAAATAAAAGTTACCAACTGGATTTATATGCTGGAGTAATGAGTTGGAATGAAATTGTTTGCTCCTAAGAGATGACAGAAAAGGCTCTGGGGAAGAGTTTAAGTGGTTATGTGCGCATGATAGCCGGATGCGATGCTGGCGCATTTTATCCGGCCTACGGGGAGCCAGGCCGAATAAATTCGTAGGCCGGATAAGGCGTTACGCTGCATCCGGCATATTTTAAGACTGCGTTTTCCCCGGCATTCTCGGGTCGTCTTTGTATTCGGCGGTGGCAATCCACGCCGCGCAAAACAGCGTCAGACGAGCGAAGAAGTAGAAAAACGCCATCAGTCCCAGCACGGAGCCAAATGCTGCGCCAGACGGAGATTTCATCAGCGATGGCAGTGTGTAGGTCATCACGATTTTAATCACTTCAAAACCTATAGCAGCAAGAAATGTTCCGCGAATTAGCGCTTTTTTGCGCGGACGGTGGCGCGGCAATCGCCAAAAGATCCAGAAGAAAAGCAGATAGTTGGCGAAGATGGAAATCGCAAGACCAATCAACCGCCACGTTGGTTTCAGCCACTCAATGCTGTTCAGGTGCAGGGCGCTAATAATCATTTGCTGCGCCGAACCGGCAACCGAGGTGATCGAAAGCGTCACAATGAGCGCAATCAACAAACCAATCAGCGAAATAAAATCACGCAGATATTTAACCCAAAATTTTTCCTGATCCTGTGGCGAACGTTCCCAGACATCGCGCGATTGAGCGCGAATCGCTTCACGCAGGTTACCCATCCAGTTGATGCCGGAATAAAGCGCCACCGCCAGGCCGACAAGCCCTACCGTCGTACGCTGTTGAACGGCGGTATTGATGGTGTTTTTCAATGTAGCTGCCAGCGTCGGATCGCTAATATTTTGCAGAATTTTGTCGAAGATATCCTGCAGCAGCATCGGATGGGAGGCCAGAACGAAACCAGCGGCGGCAAACGACACCATCAAAATCGGAATCATCGACAAAAATGAGAAATAGGTGATAGCCGCACCAAACTGATTCCCCAGCCGATCGTTAAAGCGTTCAGTCGCGCGAATCAGGTGCGCAATAATCGGTTGGCGTTGGACTTTTTCGGCAGTAGTGGTGACGGTTTCCAGCGCCTGGCTAACTTTGCCGCCTTTCTCGCTATTATCCAGCGGTTTAATCGGCTCGAGCTCCAGATCCTGGGTGGGACGTTTAATCTCGTTTTCCTGCGTCATCCGCTCTTTTATCCTTCTGTCTTGATCATTCTTAAAAAGTATAGTCGGTCAGTCCAGGTACTCTTTCATTACGCCAGCCAGCCACTGCATAAACAGGTTTACACGCCGGGAAAGCTCCCGACGCTGCGGATAAACCAGCGAAAGGGAGAGCGGCTCGGCACGGTAGCCAGGTAATACTTCAATAAGCCGCCCGGCACGCAGGGCTTCGCGCACGGCAATGCGCGGGATCTGAATAATCCCCAGACCGGCAAGACCGGCGGCGAGATAGTTTTCGCTACTGTTTACCGTCAACATGCCGCCAGACTTAAACCACTGGACACCATTAACGCTGGCAACCTCAAAACCTAACGGATGTACGCCCAGGTGCGGTGTGTAACGCACTATTGCGTGTGAAGTCAGATCATCGGGGCTTTGCGGATAACCAAAGCGCGTCAGATAGTGCGGACTGGCACAGTTGACCATGGTCAGTTTGCCGAGGGGACAGGCGATAACACCATCTTCCGATAACGCGCCAGTGCGTATCACGCAATCAAAACCATCATGAAGAATATCTACCGGACGGTCATGGCTACTCAGTTCCAGCTCAATTCCCGGATGCTGATAGAGAAATTCCGACAGGCGCGGCAGTAACAGGCTTTTCGCGATTCCTGGTGGGATGTCGATGCGTAATTTACCGCTGATACTGGTGGCATCCTGTTGAAACAGACCGTCCAGTTCGTTGAGATTACTCAACACATCTTTTGCCCGTTGATAATAGGTCATGCCTTCTGGCGTGAGTTTGACCCGTCGCGTGGTGCGCTGGAGAAGCTGGGTGCCAAGTTGATGTTCCAGTGCCTGTATCTGGCGCGAAACACTTCCCTTTGGCAAAGCAAAGAAATCCGCTGCGCGGGAAAAACTTTCCAGCTCCGCGACTTTGATGAACAACTGCATTGCGTGAATTTTATCCATTTCTTTGACCGATTGTTGTTCACAGCGAAACAGTAACGCGCATATCGCATTGTTTATTGTTTTTCTAACATCTAATGCCGGGTTTCACAATGTTGTCATGACGAATGTGGCGATTTCTCAGTAGGAAAAGGGGAGAATAGCTTTATGAGAACGGTGAATCCCCTTAAACAGAGCGTATTTTTCAGCGATTCCCTTTAAAGTGAACAGAGGACGTATTGGCTATTTGTGCTTATTTTTGTCTCATTGCCGTTTGTTATTTTGGCTTGTGGTCGCGGAATTTCATTTTTAATTGCATGCGTACTAGCCATCAATATAAGGAAATCCTCAAAATTGTTTTAAATAATGCCCTCGACATGTAATTTCAGGCGTTTAGCTGTAACTATTTATATCGGTAACTATTTTCTACGCGTCATCTCTGTAGAATGGCCACCGCCAAATGGCGAATTCTTATTTTTTCTCGCGGGTAATACCCTTCCACTACTTAAGTCTTTTTAACGTATTCAGGTGGAGATTCAGTTATGCAAATAGTCATGTTTGACAGGCAGTCAATATTTATTCATGGAATGAAAATCAGTTTACAGCATCGTATTCCAGGAGTGAGTATTCAGGGGGCCAGTCAGGCAGACGAGTTATGGCAAAAGCTGGAAAGTTACCCTGAAGCCTTAGTGATGCTCGATGGCGATCAGGATGGTGAGTTTTGCTACTGGTTGCTGCAAAAAACCGTGGTGCAATTTCCTGAGGTTAAGGTGTTAATTACGGCGACGGATTGCAACAAACGGTGGTTACAGGAAGTTATTCATTTTAATGTGCTGGCCATTGTGCCTCGTGATTCAACCGTCGAGACATTTGCGTTGGCGGTCAATAGTGCGGCGATGGGGATGATGTTTCTGCCGGGAGACTGGCGAACGACGCCGGAAAAGGACATTAAAGATCTCAAATCGTTAAGCGCCCGCCAGCGGGAGATTTTAACCATGTTAGCGGCGGGCGAATCAAATAAAGAGATCGGCAGGGCGCTGAATATCAGTACCGGAACGGTAAAAGCGCATCTGGAATCCCTGTATCGCCGTCTGGAAGTGAAAAATCGCACCCAGGCGGCAATGATGTTAAATATCTCCTCCTGAAGAGGATAATTTTACAGCCAGCAGGACGTTAGCGGCTGGCTGTAAAAATATTATGGTTCGCCGTACAAACCAATTAAACGGCGTACCACACCGTTAGTCCAGCCAAACCCATCCTGCAACGGATACTCGCCACCGCCGCCTTCGCGGGGAACACCATCGGCAATATGGTATTTCTCGATCAGTTTGTGCTGTTCCAGATAGAACTGATTCACCGTCTTCAGCCAGCTGCGCGCGATTTCATCACCCAGAAGGTCATCGCCGTACATTTTAAATCCCTGAATCGCCATCCATTGTAATGGTGCCCAGCCGTTAGGTTTATCCCACTGTTCACCGGTTTCGTACTCGCTTGCCAGAATCCCGCCAGGTGTCAGTAACCGACTGCGCACGGCGTTTGCCAGACGATCGGCCTGTTCATGGTTCGCCATACCGACATAGAGCGGCACAATGGCGGCAGCGGAAAAGAGCGCCAGTTGTTCGCGTCGCCAGTCGTAATCGCGGTAGATACCGTTTTCATCATCCCAGAGGTAACGGTTTACCGCATCGCGACGGGCACTGGCCTTCTGGCGGAACAGTGCTTCTGTCTCTTTCTCGCCTTTCAGTGCCGAGATGTTGGCGATGGCGCTCTCCAGTTTAAACAGGAAGGCATTCAGATCGATAGGGATGAACTGGGTGGTACGAATGCTCGCCAGACGACCGGTATCACGCAGCCAACGGGAAGAGTAATCCCAACCGGAGGCCGCCCCCGCGCGTAAATCTCGGTACACCTCGTTAGGCGGGCGACCAGAATGTTTCGCGGTTTCAACGTCTTCAAGCCAGGATTCGTCACGCGGCGTGTCGCGATCGTCCCAGTAACGGTTGAGCAGCGATCCGTCCGGCATCCGCACAACATGGCGATAGGCCTGATTAGGGATCAACGATTCTGCGCCGTCCATCCAGAAGGCATATTCCATTTTCAGATGGTCGAGATAGCGGCGCGCGCCGCGTACACCATCTTCTTCAAACAACTCCACCATCAGCGCAAAAACCGGTGGTTGCGAGCGGCTCAAATAATAGGTGCGGTTGCCGTTGGGGATGTGACCATAGTTTTCGATCATCCAGGCGAAGTTATCGGCCATGCATTTCAGCAAATCTTCCCGACCACTTTCCGCCAGCCCCAGCATGGTGAAATAGGAATCCCAGTAGTAGGTTTCGCTAAAACGGCCCCCTGGAACAATGTAAGACTGTGGCAGCGCCAGCAGGGAAGACCACGGAATGTGATCTTGCGGTTCGCGGGTAAGCACCGGCCACAGCTGGTCGATATGTTCTTTCAGGGAATTTTGCGGGTCCGATACATACTCGCTGGAGTAGGTCTCCGGCAGCCAGAAGTGATTTTCAACAAACTTGCGCAAGTCAAAATCACGATGACGGCGCACTTTACGATAGCGGATTAAAATATCCAGCGGGTCCATTTTGGGTGCGCAGTCGGGAAAGGTTTTACTGTCGGGGAAAATTTTCGCCGACTGAACATGCTCGAACAGTTCGAGATAGCGATCGGCAGGCGTCAGCGCATCAGAGGCGGGCAGCCCTTCAATCATCTCGGGTTCTGGTTCTGCCTCGATCATCTCATCCAGTTTTAATTCATACGGGTCCAGTTCATAGCAGAGATCGACCTCGATCATCAGTTCGTCTGGATTAGAGTTTTGAATTTTCTGATTGAGCATAAGGATCCGACCTCCGAAATTCGTCGCTAATTATCGGGCTTTTCTTTAAGGGTAGTCATTCGCTCCGCCTGGTGGGCGACAAAGCGTGCGGTGGATCACGTTTATTAACTTGTCAAAAAATATAACGCACTAATATCAATAGAATTTATAAAAATACGGATTCCGTGTTGTTTTTCATTTTCAGAACATTCAATCCTGCTCTCGCCGCAATCATGATATGCCATTCCTGCTCTGTATAATAGGTACAGACTATCTTATTGATAGTTTATATTCATGTAATTGATTGATTCCTATCAAAAAGCGTATTTCCCTGTTTTTTATGATGGCTTTGTCTCGCAGAGACGTTTGCAGCATTCTGGAAAATTTTCTGGGTCACAATAACTCACCACCGTGAGGGAAGAATAATGAAAATGGTCTCACGTATTACCGCGATCGGCCTGGCTGGCGTCGCGATTTGCTATTTAGGGTTATCTGGTTATGTGTGGTACCACGATAATAAACGCAGTAAACAGGCCGATGTTCAGGCATCTGCTGTCAGTGAAAATAATCAGGTTTTAGGTTTTCTTCGCGAAAAAGGATGCGACTATTGTCATACGCCTTCGGCAGAATTACCCGCCTATTATTATATTCCTGGCGCGAAACAGTTGATGGATTACGACATTAAGCTTGGATATAAATCTTTTAACCTCGAGGCCGTGCGTGCGGCTCTGTTGGCAGATAAACCCGTTTCGCAAAGCGATCTGAATAAGATTGAATGGGTGATGCAGTATGAAACTATGCCGCCAACGCGTTACACCGCGCTACACTGGGCGGGTAAGGTGAGTGATGAAGAGCGGGCGGAAATACTTGCCTGGATTGCAAAACAGCGCGCGGAATATTACGCCAGTAATGATACTGCTCCGGAGCATCGCAATGAACCGGTGCAGCCTATTCCGCAAAAACTGCCTACCGATGCGCAAAAAGTGGCGTTGGGTTTTACGCTGTATCATGATCCCCGTTTATCGGCTGATAGCACCATTTCATGTGCACATTGCCATGCGTTAAATGCGGGTGGCGTTGATGGCAGAAAAACGTCGATTGGTGTTGGTGGTGCCGTTGGACCGATTAACGCACCGACGGTATTTAACTCAGTATTTAACGTTGAGCAGTTCTGGGATGGTCGTGCGGCAACATTGCAGGATCAGGCGGGTGGACCGCCGTTGAACCCGATTGAAATGGCGTCGAAATCCTGGGACGAAATTATTGCTAAGCTGGAAAAAGATCCGCAGCTTAAAGCGCAGTTCCTCGAAGTCTATCCGCAAGGTTTCAGTGGCGAAAATATTACTGATGCTATTGCTGAATTTGAGAAAACATTAATTACGCCGGATTCCCCATTTGATAAATGGTTGCGTGGAGATGAGAATGCGCTGACGGCGCAACAGAAAAAAGGCTATCAATTATTTAAAGATAATAAATGTGCAACTTGTCATGGTGGTATTATTCTCGGCGGACGTTCTTTCGAGCCGTTGGGGCTGAAAAAAGACTTTAACTTTGGGGAAATTACGGCGGCGGATATTGGTCGTATGAATGTTACTAAAGAAGAGCGTGATAAATTGCGTCAGAAAGTACCCGGTTTACGTAACGTTGCTTTAACGGCACCGTACTTCCATCGCGGTGACGTGCCGACGCTGGACGGGGCGGTAAAACTGATGCTGCGCTATCAGGTAGGCAAAGAGCTGCCGCAGGAAGATGTGGATGATATCGTAGCTTTCCTGCACAGTCTGAACGGGGTATATACGCCGTATATGCAGGATAAACAATAATTAATTTGATCGCCCGAACAGGAATGTTTGGGCGATTTTTATTACGACAATAAAGTCTGTTTTTAATATTATCATGTTAAACGTTTATATTATAAAAAGTCCTTTTTCTGCTTAGGATTTTGTTATTTAAATTAAGCCGGTAATGCCTTGCTTCCATTGCGGATAAATCCTACTTTTTTATTGCCTTCAAATAAATTTAAGGAGTTCGAAATGGACCAGAAGCTGTTAACGGATTTCCGCTCAGAACTACTCGATTCACGTTTTGGCGCAAAGGCCATTTCTACTATCGCGGAGTCAAAACGATTTCCGCTGCACGAAATGCGCGATGATGTCGCATTCCAGATTATCAATGATGAATTATATCTTGATGGCAACGCTCGTCAGAACCTGGCCACTTTCTGCCAGACCTGGGACGACGAAAACGTCCATAAATTGATGGATTTGTCGATCAACAAAAACTGGATCGACAAAGAAGAATATCCGCAATCTGCAGCTATCGACCTGCGTTGCGTAAACATGGTTGCTGACCTGTGGCATGCGCCTGCGCCGAAAAATGGTCAGGCCGTTGGCACCAACACCATTGGCTCTTCCGAGGCCTGTATGCTCGGCGGGATGGCGATGAAATGGCGTTGGCGCAAGCGTATGGAAGCCGCAGGCAAGCCAACGGATAAACCTAATCTGGTGTGCGGCCCGGTACAAATCTGCTGGCATAAATTTGCCCGTTACTGGGATGTGGAGCTGCGTGAAATCCCTATGCGCCCCGGTCAGTTGTTTATGGATCCGAAACGCATGATTGAAGCCTGCGACGAAAACACCATCGGCGTGGTGCCGACTTTCGGCGTGACCTACACCGGTAA
>NZ_PTRU01000037.1:0-32556 GCF_002965245.1 Escherichia sp. MOD1-EC6021
GGTGGGCACACCTTCATGCTGTACAGCATCTGGTTTTTGTCGTTCTCCCCCAGTTCAAACCAGGTCACCACACCTTTCACCCGGCGCTGTACGTCATCGCCCTGCCATACCGTCAGGTAGGCCATTTTGTCCAGCACCTGCGCAAATTCAAGGGAGAGAAACTGCTGGCTGACCAGAGAGAGATCGAGGGAAAAGAGCGAAGAGAGTGACTGGGTGAGATGAAAGGAGACCACCGCAAACGCGTCCGGTGGCAGGCCGTCCACTTCCAGCGTGAAACGTAATCCGGTTGACATAGCAACCTCCGGGGTTAAGGAAAAACAGACAGTTCGCTGTTAAAGCGGCTGTGACAGTACAGTGTTACGCTTGCGTTCAGGCACGCTACCGCCGAAGTTTCCGGCATCCGCCATCTCCCGTGAACGTAACCCCTTACTGACAATCTTTCTTTTTACGGCGTAATACAAAAACAGCATCCGGCCTGATAGCCGGATGCTGTTGGCTTAACTTATGCTTCCAGCGGTGCGCGCCAGTCGTCAGCACCGGAGGTGCCGGATTTGACGTGTTCCCACTCAATCTTGCGGTAGGCCAGTGAAACTTCGAGCAACTGGGTGAACTCGCGTTTCGCCGGGTCCTGGCAATGCGGCATATGCAGTTTCATATCGACAATCGTCGAATCAGTCAGGCGGGTGGTGAAATAATGCTCCTGTTTGCCTTCCACAGATGTACGCCACCAGTGCAGTTCAGTGGTTGGCAGCATTTCACCGGAGGCCAGTGCGTTGTACATCAGCGGAACCGCTTTGTTCAGCGCCACGGTAAAAATGAACGGCTTGTGAGCACGCTGACCCGCAGGCTGACCGGACTGAGGATCCGTCGGGACAGTAACGTTATGCAGGAATTCCTGCACCAGCATCTCGTCTTCGTGCCCCTGCACATAGATGTTGCCGACAGAATCAGCGGTAAATGCACCTGCAGTAATATTTCCCTGGGTCTGACCAGTGATGGAGATATAACACGGTGTTGGCATTTGTAAACTCCTTGTTAACGTGGTTAATTACTACTTACAATGACCTGCCGTTAATCCCAGACAGGCAGATGCAGCTCACTTCACGGAACCGCATCATTTTTCAGTATTTTTTACATACAAACCGAGCTAGAATTTACGGTTGTCGTAAAAACTATTTTTAAAATCATTAAATCTCTTATTCAGCAATAACTTAATAATATATATCTGGATAACCATACCCAACTGTTCAAAGTCCGTATTGCCTCCATAAAATGGCCAAAGCTGAATCATGAATAAATATTGTATTTATCCTTTCTGAATTATCATTTTGATAATTTTTGAGATATTCCTTAAAAATACCCACTTAATCAATCACAAAACAAATATATAAACAAGCAATCATTAGATTAGCTTATGTTTAATGAAATTATTATATAATTCAATAAGATACATAAAAACTCTATATTTAAATTATTGCCATAATACACCTGGCGCGAATTGCACAGGTTCACACAATCTATTTAACGCTTGCAGAATACCCCTCTTTACGATCGATAAAAAGTCCTTTTCTTATTTATTTTGAAGCGTAAAATGCGGGGTGATTAAGGAGTGGTGATTTTATTTTCACCGCCATCAAGGCGGCATTTCCGATATTTTTTGCGGTACGAATATGCCGTGTTCATGGCCTGTACGAGATAACATGACGGATCACTTTTATGAGCAAAAAATTTGAAGGCAGCGTAGCGCCTCGCGAGCGTATTAATATATCGTATGTCCCAAAAACAGATGGCCAGACGGCTGAAGTGGAACTTCCGCTTAACATGCTCGTTGTCGGCGATACCGGAAATACGCAGGAAACATCCTCACTGGATGAACGTCAGGCAGTTTCCGTTAACAAGCACAATTTCGGTGCAGTGATGGCTGAAGCAGCCATTGGCCTCAATTTTACCGTCCCCGCCACGCTGAAGGGAAGCACAACGGACGATGAACTGAATGTGGCGCTGAATATCAAGTCACTGGATGATTTTTCACCAGATAGCGTGGCCCGGCAGGTTCCGGAAGTGAATAAATTGCTGGAACTGCGTGAAGCACTGACTGCACTGAAGGGGCCGATGGGTAACCTTCCGGCATTCCGTACCCAGCTCCAGGCATTGCTGGAAAATGAAGAGTCCCGCGAGCAGTTGCTCAAAGAAATCGGCCAGGTGAGCAATAAATAACCACCACTATTTCATTAAACAGGGTTATCCAGGCATGACGGCACACAAAAATATCTCCGGGACATACCACCTCTCTGTTTCAGACATTCTGCAGGTGGTTTACCAGGTATGTTTCAGCCCGTCCGTTGAAATCAACCAGGATGGTGTGGCTGCGCTGATTACAACACTGGATCGCCGTATCAGTGATCTATTGGATGAGATTATCCATTTTTGTGAGTTTCAGCAGAGCGCGTCGCACTGGCAGCGCGTACTTCACTGACGGCGAAAAGCCGGTTTCAGAAACACAGCTAAAACAGAAGGATTTTCAGTATGTCTTTACAGGAAGAGGAACTCGTTTCCAGTCATGCCGGGCAGCCTGAGCAGGCATCGTCGCTGCTTGATCAAATCATGGCACAGACCCGTATTCAGCCCGGTTCGGAAGGTTATGACGTTGCCCGCCAGGGTGTGACAGCCTTTATTGCCAGCATCCTGCAATCCACTGCATCTGCCGAACCGGTCAATAAACTGGCCGTGGACAGCATGATTGCAGATATTGATGAACGCATCAGCCGCCAGATGGATGTCATCATCCATGCGCCTGCCTTTCAGCAGGTCGAGTCGTTCTGGCGCTCACTGAAAACCATGGTGGATCGCGTTGATTTCCGTGAAAACATCAAGGTCAACGTGCTTCATGTCACCAAGCAGGAACTTCTGGAAGACTTTGAGTTTGCGCCAGAAATTATTCAGTCCGGATTTTATAAGCACGTTTATTCGTCCGGTTTCGGACAGTTTGGCGGTGAACCCATCGCTGCCGTGCTGGGCGCTTATGAGTTCAAAAATACCGCGCCTGACATGAAACTGCTGCAATACGTCAGTGCAGTGGGCGCAATGGCGCACGCACCGTTCCTGTCCTCCGTTTCCCCGGAGTTTATGGGGCTGAACTCGTGGACCGAACTGCCTAATATCAAAGATCTTTATGCCATCTTTGAAGGTCCGGCCTACACCAAATGGCGCGCCCTGCGTGACTCGGAAGATTCGCGCTATTTAGGGCTTACGGCACCCCGCTTCCTGCTTCGCCAACCCTATTCACCAACAGATAACCCTGTTAAGAACTTTAACTATTACGAAGATGTCAGCCAGAACCACGAAGATTATCTGTGGGGTAATACGGCCTGGATGCTGGCATGCAATATCGCAGACAGTTTTGCCAAATACCGCTGGTGTCCAAACATTATCGGTCCGCAAAGCGGCGGCGCAGTGAAAGATCTGCCGGTGCATCTGTTCGAAACGATGGGGCAGATTCAGGCCAAAATCCCAACCGAGGTGCTGGTCACCGATCGCCGCGAATTTGAACTGGCTGAAGAGGGTTTTATCACCCTTACCATGCGTAAAGACTCTGATAATGCAGCCTTTTTCTCTGCAAACTCGGTACAAAAACCGAAGCACTTTCCGGGAAAAGATGCAGAAACCAACTATAAGCTGGGTACGCAGCTTCCTTATCTCTTCATCATCAATCGGTTAGCGCACTACATCAAGGTGTTGCAGCGTGAACAACTGGGGTCATGGAAAGAAAGGAGCGACTTAGAAAGAGAGCTTAATACCTGGATCCGTCAGTATGTTGCCGACCAGGAAAACCCGCCTGCAGACGTGCGCAGCCGCAAACCTCTGCGCGCTGCCAAAGTTGAGGTTATGGATGTAGAAGGCGAACCCGGCTGGTACCAGGTTGCGCTAAGCGTGAGACCTCATTTTAAATTTATGGGGGCAAATTTTGAGCTTTCCCTGGTTGGCCGGTTAGACAGGGAGTAACACACCATGATACCGGATCGGGAAAGAACCACAGGTTCTCTTTTTGAGCGTATGGAAGCCTCTTCGGCCAGAAACCGGCAGGGAGGCAGTATTCATTCGCTCAGGCAATCCATTCGCCAGAACCTACGAAACATTCTTAATACCCGGTCCGGTAGTTGCCGGGGTGCGCCTGAGCTGGGCATTGATGAACCGGAAGGGGCTGAAAACTTCCGCGAATCCATGAGTCGGGCCATCGAGCAATGTATAGAACGCTATGAACCCCGGATCTCACACGCTGAAGTGCAGGCAGTGGTTTCATCCGCCTCCAGCCCGCTGGATATGACGTTTCATATTACAGCCTGGGTGACATTTAACAAAACGCATGAGGTGCTTGAATTTGATATGGCACCGAATGGCAGCCAGCATTACCGGGTGGACTGACAAATGGAATTTGAAGAACGCTATTTCCGGGAAGAACTCGATTACCTGCGCCAGCTCAGCAAGCTGCTGGCAACGGAAAAACCCCATCTGGCCCGCTTCCTGGCCGAAAAAGATGCGGATCCGGATATTGAACGCCTGCTGGAAGGCGTGGCTTTTCTTACCGGCAATCTCCGTCAAAAAATTGAGGATGAATTCCCAGAACTGACGCACGGGCTTATCAAGATGCTGTGGCCTAATTACCTGCGTCCGGTTCCGGCAATGACCCTTATTGAATATACGCCGGATATGGATAAGTCTTCTGTGCCGGTGTTAATCCCCCGTAATGAGCAGTTTACAACCAACGCCGGGGAAATCAGAGTTGATGAAGTGCTGCCCTCTGATGCTAAAAAGGAGGAGTCGCCTCCCTGTACCTTCACCCTCTGCCGGGATATCTGGCTGCTGCCCGTTCGCCTGGAGCAGATTGAAAACCGCAGTACGACCCGTAATGGTGTTATCAACATCACCTTTTCGGTCGCACCGGGAACGGACTTCCGCACGCTGGATCTGAACAAACTTCGCTTCTGGCTCGGCAATGACGACAACTATACCCGTGACCAGCTTTATTTATGGTTCTGTGAATACTTGCAGGGTGCCGACCTGACTGTGGGTGAACAGCATATTCGCCTGCCTGAGTTTATGCTGAAAGCTGTCGGTTTTGAGCCGCAGGATGCCATGCTGCCCTGGCCGAAAAACGTCCACAGCGGCTACCGGATCCTTCAGGAGTATTTCTGTTACCCGGATGCGTTTCTCTTTTTTGATCTTTGTGGTTGCCCGGCGTTACCTGACGGATTGCAGGCTGAATCCTTTACCCTGCAACTGCGTTTTTCGCGCCCATTGCCCGTGGACATCCGGTTGCGCCGCGACTCCCTGCGCCTGTATTGCGCGCCTGCCATTAATTTATTTATCCACCATGCAGAAGCCATCACGCTGGACAACCGGCGGGCAGACTATCCGCTGGTTCCCAGCCGCCATTATCCGGAACATTACGATGTCTTTTCCGTTAACGGCGTGATAAGCCAGGTGCAGGATATGTTCAGGAAAAAAGATCTGGGGCGTCCTGTTTCGACGCAGGCCGCGCGCCAGTGGCCTGCCTTTGAAAGTTTCAGCCATCAGATGGAATACAGCCGGAAGCGGGAAGTGGTGTACTGGCATCACCGGACCAAAACATCCCTGTTCCATCGCGGCTTTGATCATACCCTTGCTTTTATACATGCTGATGGCAGTTATCCGTCAGACGAATCGCTGCTCAGTAATGAAGTGGTTTCGGTATCGCTGACCTGTACCAACCGTGAGCTTCCGTCACAAATTCGTTCCGGCGATATCACCGGCACAACCGGTAAAAATGCGGCTGTTGCTTCATTTCGCAACATTACCCGCCCGACGCAACCACTCTGGCCGGTCATTGATGGCAGCCTGCACTGGTCCCTACTCTCCGCCATGAACCTGAATTATCTGTCATTACTAGATACGGACGCGCTGAAGCAGGTCATCGCCAACTTTGATCGCCACGCAATCCATCATCCGCAGACGGCGCGGCTGTCACAACAAAAGCTGGATGCCATTGAGCGTCTGGAGACCCGCCCCGTTGATCGCCTGTTTACGGGTATTCCCGTCCGGGGGCTGGCCTCCACGCTGTATCTGCACCCGGAGCCGTTTGTCTGTGAAGGGGAAATGTATCTGCTCGGTACGGTGCTTTCGCATTTTCTGTCGCTGTACGCCAGCGTTAACTCATTCCACATGCTGACCGTTGTGAACACAGAAAGCCAGGAGACATGGAAATGGACGGAAAGAACCGGGCAGCATCCTCTTATCTGAGTCCGGGACATCCCCCGGCAGATAAAGAGCAGAATGATCCGCTGGCACAGGTTTTCCATAACGCCTGCTCTTACAATTTTTTTGCGATGGCGGAGCTGTTGCACCGCCTGGCACAGGGTGAAAAGGGGACACCGGAATTATCCCTGCGCGATGATCCGGCACAGGAAACCCTGCGTTTCAGCGCCGATGCCAGCCTTGCCTTCCCGTGCAGTGATATCAGTGGGCTGAAACGGGATAAGTCAGGGGCATTCAGGATGACCACCACCTTTATGGGGTTACAGGGGAGCCAGTCGCCTCTTCCCGGTTATTACCTGGATCACCTGGCCTGGAAAGCGGTACATGAACAAAGTCCGGTAGGCGATTTTCTGGATATGTTCAGCCACCGCCTGACCCAGTTTGTCTGGCATATCTGGCGTAAGTACCGCTATCACATCAGTTTTCGTAACGGCGGTGTGGATGCGTTCTCGCAGCGCATGTACTCCCTTGTCGGGCTGGGCCACCGCCAGCTTCGCGATAAGCTGGCGATTAATCACAGCAAAATGCTGGCGTATTCCGGGATCCTGGCAAATCCGGGACGATCCCCGGAAATCATCTGCGGCCTGGTGTCCCACTGTTTTGACTTGTCAGACGTGACGCTGCAAAACTGGCAACGTCGCAAGGTGGATATTGAACCGGATCAGCAAAACAGCCTGGGGAGCTATTCCCTTAAAAATGGCGAAAAACTGGCCGGAAGATCGGTACTGGGCAACTTTGTTCTGGGTACACGGGTGCCCGATCTCAGCGGAAAATTCCAGCTCAGTATTACCAGCCTGACCCGAAAACAGTTCCTCTCTTTTCTGCCGTCCGGCGAAAACTTCCTGCCACTGACGATGTTTGTGTCCTTCATCCTGCGCGATCAGCTTGCCTGGGACTTACATCTGGGGCTGGCACCGGAGCAGGTGGGCGCAATGCGCCTGGGCGATAACAAAAGTGCGCTGCTGGGCTGGACCAGCTTCCTCGGCACACCGGAAGAACGACCCTCAGTCACCATCAGGGTACGGTCGTAAATTATGATAATCACGGAGCAGAATATGCCGGAAGAGAAACTACAGAAGCTTTCATTGCAGGTCATTAACGGCAGTGAGCTGGAAAGCGGGCGGGCGGCGCGCTGTCTGTTCACGCAGCAGGGAAATGTCGGCCATGGCCCCGAATGCCACTGGTCGGTACAGGATCGTCAGCAGAGCATTCCGGCTCAGGCCTTTACCGTTATACTGCACGATGGCACATTTTGTCTGCGCCCGCAGACGGCACAACTGTGGCTGAACCAGGCAAAAGTCACAGCAACATCAGACCTGATACAGCTGCGCCAGGGCGATGAGATCCAGATAGGGCGTCTGATGGTGAGGGTTCATCTGAACCGGGGTGATATCCCCCATTACGATGAGGAAATGGCCACTCCCGAAACCATCGTCACCAATCGCGATATGCTCACGGATACCCTGCTGTCAACGGAGGGTGCGCCACACTATCCGGGAATGACTCACCGGCATCAGCTTGCTGACACCGTGGTAAACGGTTTTTCTGCCGATCCACTCCAGGCACTTCAGTCCGAAAGCCTGATTACCGCGGGCGATCCGCTTTCAGGCATTGCGGCTGTCCGGCCATCGGCACCGCTGTCCGATCCGGCAAGTAATGGGGGGATCAATACGCCGTTTATGGATCTGCCGCCCATTTATGCCAGCCCCGGCGAGCGTAATGATGACGTCTCTGTGGCAGAAATGGCGCAACGCCACCTTGCGGTCACCCCCTTACTGCGCGGCCTTGGCGGCTCGCTTACCGTGAGCAATTCCGACGATGCGGATGATTTTCTGGAGGAGGCCGGACGCACGTTACAGGCCGCAATAAAAGGTCTGCTTGATTTGCAGCAGCAGCGTAACAGCCTCTCAGACAAACATTTGCGCCCGCTGGAAGATAACCCGCTGCGCCTGAACATGGATTACGCCACCGCGCTCGACGTGATGTTTGCCGAAGGTAAAAGTCCGGTACATCTGGCGGCTCCCGCCGCTGTCAGTGAAAGCCTGCGCAATGTCCGCCACCACGAAGAAGCTAACCGGGCGGCGATTGTGGAGTCGCTTCGTGTCCTGCTGGACGCCTTCTCACCACAAAATCTGCTGCGCCGCTTTGTGCAGTACCGCCGCAGCCATGAACTGCGCCAGCCGCTGGATGATGCCGGAGCATGGCAAATGTACAGCCATTATTACGAAGAGCTGGCCTCTGATCGCCAGCAGGGGTTTGAGATGCTGTTTAACGAGGTCTACGCCCAGGTCTATGACCGGGTGCTTCGTGAAAAACAGCGGGAGCCGGAAGCATGAACAGGAAGGCGTTTCTGGCCTGCGTGCTGATGTGCGTCATATTAACCGGCTGCGAAACGGCGAAAAAAATCAGCGAGGTGATCAAAAACCCGGATATCCAGGTCGGGAGCCTGAAGGAGCAACCTTCGGAAATAACCGTCACCCTGCTGACTGAACCGGACACTAATACCAATGCGGAGGGTGAATCAGCCGCCGTGGATGTGCAACTGGTGTACCTGACGGACGACTCAAAATTGCAGGCAGCCGACTATGACCAGATAGCCAGTACGCCGCTACCGGATGTGCTGGGTAAAAACTATATCGACCACCAGGATTTCAACCTGTTGCCGGACACCATCAAAACCCTGCCGCTGGTAAAGCTGGATGAGAAAACGCAGTTTATTGGTGTCGTGGCCTATTTCTCCGATGACCAGGCCACGGAATGGAAACAAATCGAGACGGTGGAAGGAACCGGCCACCATTACCGCCTGCTGGTGCATGTACGTCAAAGCAGCATCGAAATGAAAAAAGAGGATGAATAAGTATGGCAACCACCCGCAACAAGGTGATGTGGCAGGAAGGGATGCTGATGCGCCCACACCATTTCCAGCAACAGCAGCGTTACAACGACTACCTGGATAACCAGCGTTTCCGGGCCATGAATGATTTATCCTGGGGATTTACCGAACTCACCCTCAACAATGAACTGCTGGCGCAGGGTAAGATCATGATTGACAGCGCGTCAGGCACACTGCCCGACGGCACCGTCTTTTCTATCCCCGACCAGGACGCACTGCCCGATCCGCTGCACCCGCAAAATTTTCCGGACGAAAGAAGCCGCAATATCTACCTCGCTCTGCCGGTCGCCAGTGATGTGAGAAATGAAATCAGCGACGGGCGGCGAATCGGGCGTTACCGGCTGAATTATGCCGATGTCCGGGATTTGCATTCAGAAGAAGGCGACGCGCGAACACTGACGCTGGGACAACTGACGCCGCGCATTATGAGCGGTGCAGAAGATATGAGCGCCTATATCACGCTCCCGCTTTGCCGTATCAGCGATCGCCATGCCGACGGCTCCCTGACGCTGGATGACGATTTTATCCCCTCCTGCCAGAATATTCAGGTCAGTAAGAAACTGCGTGTTTATCTCAAAGAGGTACAGGGGGCCATTGGCGGACGGGCAAGCGATCTGGCAAACCGTATTGGCTCTCCGGCGCAGAGCGGCATCGCGGATGTGGCGGAATTTATGATGTTGCAGTTGCTTAACCGTAACCAGACCCGGTTTACCCATCGCGCCCGCCGATCCCAGCTCCACCCGGAAGATTTCTACCTTGATCTTGCCGGGTTGCTGGGTGAACTGATGACCTTTACCGAGCCGTCGCGCCTGCCCTGCCCGCTTGATGTGTATGATCATCATGACCTGACCAAAACATTTAAAACACTGTTACCGGAAGTCAAACGGGCGCTGCATACCGTACTGTCGCCAAGAGCCGTCAATCTGCCGCTGCATCTGCGTGACGGTATCTGGCAGGCCGATATCCATGACTCGGAACTGCTGCAATCTGCCACCTTTGTGCTGGCCGTGGCGGCAAATATGCCGGTCGATCAGATCCAGCGCCAGTTTATCCAGCAGTCGAAAATTTCCTCGCCGGAAAAAATCCGCAATATGGTCAGTGTGCAGATCCCCGGCATTCCATTGCGTGCCCTGATGGTGGCTCCCCGTCAGCTTCCCTACCATTCCGGGTTCAGCTATTTCGAACTCGACAAGAGCGGACAGTCCTGGACAGAAATGGCTGCCGCCGGGGGCGTTGCGCTGCATGTATCCGGCAGTTTCCCGGATCTGAACATGCAACTGTGGGCGATAAGAGGGTAAGACGATGGATGAGGGGTCACTGTCTCTGCCACCATTTACCGGATACGACGAAAAAAGCCAGCGCGACTATCATCTCGCGCTTCGTGGCAACAGCCTGAATCCGATGATCGACGCAGCCACGCCACTCCTCGGTATGGTGATGCGCCTTTCAACCATGAACAGCCAGACGATGCCGGAGCATCTTTTTGCACAGGTGGTGACGGATGTTCAGGCCGTGGAGCAACTGCTTCAGGAGCAGGGCTACGAACCGGGCGTGATTATCTCGTTTCGCTACATCCTCTGCACATTTATTGATGAAGCGGCGCTCGGTAACGGCTGGTCGAACAAGAACGAGTGGATCAAACAGTCATTGCTGGTCCATTTCCACAACGAAGCCTGGGGTGGCGAGAAAGTTTTCATCCTGCTGGAGCGCCTGATCCGTGAACCCAAACGTTACCAGGATCTGCTGGAATTTCTCTGGCTCTGTTTTTCTCTGGGATTTCGCGGGCGCTACAAAGTGGCAGCACAGGATCAGGGGGAATTTGAGCAGATCTACCGCCGCCTGTACCACGTTCTGCATAAACTGCGCGGCGATGCCCCTTTCCCGCTGTTACACCAGGACAAAAAAACCCAGGGCGGGCGTTATCAGCTCATCAGTCGCCTGACCATTAAACATATTTTTTGTGGTGGCGTTGTCGTGCTGGCGTTGTTTTACCTGTTCTATCTGTTGCGGCTGGACAGCCAGACGCAGGACATCCTGCACCAGCTAAACAAATTACTTCGATAAGGACGTTTATGATCCAGATTGATCTTCCCACGCTGGTAAAACGGCTTAACCTGTTCTCCCGCCAGGCGCTGGAGATGGCCGCCTCTGAATGTATGAGCCAGCAGGCAGCGGAAATTACCGTCAGCCATGTGCTTATTCAGATGCTCGCCATGCCACGCAGTGACCTGCGGGTTATTACCCGCCAGGGCGATATTGGCATGGAAGAGTTGCGCCAGGCGCTGACGGTGGAGAACTACACAACCGCCCGTTCTGCGGACAGCTACCCGGCGTTTTCCCCGATGCTGGTTGAGTGGCTGAAAGAGGGCTGGCTGCTGGCGTCGGCTGAGATGCAGCACAGCGAACTGCGCGGCGGCGTGTTGCTGCTGGCCCTGCTGCATTCGCCGCTGCGTTATATACCGTCTGCTGCCGCCCGGCTGTTGACCGGCATTAACCGTGACCGTCTGCAACAGGACTTTGTGCAGTGGACACAGGAGTCGACGGAATCAGTCGTGCCGGATGCAGACGGTAAAGGCGCAGGCACACTGACGGATGCTGCTGACACCCAGCTTGCCCGCTACGCCAAAAACATGACCGAAGATGCCCGTAACGGCAGGCTTGACCCGGTACTGTGCCGCGACCACGAAATCGACCTGATGATCGACATTCTCTGCCGCCGCCGTAAAAATAACCCGGTGGTGGTGGGCGAAGCAGGCGTGGGTAAAAGCGCGCTGATTGAAGGGCTGGCGCTGCGCATCGTGGCAGGCCAGGTGCCGGACAAACTGAAAAACACCGATATCATGACCCTTGACCTGGGCGCATTGCAGGCCGGGGCATCGGTGAAGGGCGAGTTTGAAAAACGCTTCAAGGGGCTGATGGCGGAGGTCATTTCCTCCCCGGTGCCAGTCATTCTGTTTATCGACGAAGCGCATACCCTGATTGGGGCGGGCAACCAGCAGGGCGGGCTGGATATCTCCAACCTGCTCAAACCGGCGCTGGCGCGCGGCGAGCTGAAAACCATCGCCGCCACCACCTGGAGCGAGTACAAAAAATACTTCGAGAAAGACGCTGCCCTGTCGCGCCGCTTCCAGTTGGTGAAGGTCAGCGAACCCAACGCCGCCGAAGCCACCATTATTCTGCGTGGTCTGTCGGCGGTCTATGAACAGTCTCACGGCGTACTGATTGATGATGACGCCTTGCAGGCCGCTGCGACATTAAGTGAGCGTTATCTCTCCGGGCGTCAGTTGCCGGACAAAGCGATTGATGTGCTGGATACGGCCTGCGCCCGCGTGGCAATCAACCTGTCATCGCCACCAAAGCAAATCTCAGCGCTGACCACCCTGAGCCACCAGCAGGAGGCGGAAATTCGCCAGCTTGAGCGCGAGCTTCGCATCGGGCTGCGTACCGACACCTCGCGGATGACGGAGGTGCTGGTGCAGTATGATGAAACGCTGACGGCGCTGGACGAACTGGAAGCCGCCTGGCATCAGCAACAGACGCTGGTACAGGAAATTATCGCGCTGCGCCAGCAGTTGCTGGGCGTGGCAGAGGACACAGATGCCGTAGTGGATACGTCGTCAGAGTCAGAATCAGAACAGGATAATACCGGTGCCGCACCGGCTGATGAAGCTGGCAGCGCACAGCCGGAAGAAACCGCTGAAACAGTTTCCCCGCTACAACGGCTGGCACAGCTTACTGCCGAACTGGACGCCCTGCATAACGACCGGTTGCTGGTCTCCCCGCACGTCGATAAAAAACAGATTGCGGCGGTGATTGCCGAATGGACCGGCGTGCCGCTTAACCGCCTGTCGCAGAATGAAATGTCGGTCATCACCGACCTGCCAGTATGGCTGGGCGACACCATCAAAGGCCAGGACCTGGCGATTGCCAGCCTGCATAAACATCTGCTGACCGCACGCGCCGACCTGCGCCGTCCGGGACGCCCGCTTGGCGCGTTCCTGCTGGCTGGCCCCAGCGGCGTGGGTAAAACCGAAACCGTCCTGCAACTGGCAGAGCTTCTCTACGGTGGTCGCCAGTACCTGACCACCATCAATATGTCCGAGTTCCAGGAGAAGCACACCGTCTCGCGGCTGATTGGTTCCCCTCCGGGCTATGTCGGCTATGGTGAAGGCGGCGTGCTGACCGAAGCCATCCGCCAGAAACCCTACTCAGTGGTGCTCCTCGATGAAGTGGAAAAAGCGCACCCGGATGTGCTCAACCTGTTCTACCAGGCGTTTGACAAGGGCGAGATGGCAGACGGCGAAGGCCGCCTGATTGACTGTAAAAACATCGTCTTCTTCCTCACCTCCAACCTTGGCTACCAGGTGATTGTCGAACACGCCGATGACCCGGAGACCATGCAGGAAGCCCTCTATCCGGTGCTGGCGGACTTCTTTAAACCTGCCCTGTTGGCGCGTATGGAAGTGGTGCCGTACCTGCCTCTGTCGAAAGAGACGCTCGCCACCATTATTGCCGGGAAACTCACCCGTCTGGATAACGTGCTGCGCAGTCGCTTTGGTGCGGAAGTGATTATTGAGCCGGAAGTGACGGACGAAATTATGAGCCGCGTCACCCGAGCGGAAAACGGCGCAAGGATGCTCGAATCAGTCATCGACGGCAACATGCTGCCGCCGCTCTCGCTGCTGCTGTTGCAGAAGATGGCAGCCAACACGGCGATTGCCCGGATTCGTCTGTCGGCGGCAGACGGTGCATTCACAGCAGACGTGGAAGATGCTCAGGACGACGAGTCCGTCACAGAGGATGAAACGGTTTTATGAGCAGGTTGCGCGTTTTCCGGCAGACAGGATGGTTTATCGCGGGCCTGATGGCGGGCTTACCCGCCAGTGCCGCGCCCGCAGAAACATCGTCAGTGGCCGGTGTGGCGGTAGCTGTCGCCACAGCGACACCGCCGGATGCGACAGCCACGTTACAGGCCATGCGGTCCTGTCGCCAGGAGACGGCGGCGCTGGAGCGGCTTGACTGCTATGACCGCCTGCTGGCACCCCTTTCCCCGTCAGGGTTTGACGGGGCGCTGGTCAAAGCCGGTTTTGTGGGCGAGGCCTGGACCCGCGCCACGGAGCAGGAAAAACGCCGCCAGGGCAACACCACAGAGCTGCTGGTGACGCAGGTGCCGGGGGAACGCCCGACGGTGGTGATAACCACCCCGGCTATCGGCCATGTTCCACCGCGCCCGGTGCTGATGTTCAGTTGCGTGGACAATATCACCCGGATGCAGGTGGCGCTGATGCACCCTCTGGATGTCCATGATATCGCCGTCACCCTGAATGCCGACAGCCGGGCAGTGCGCAGCCACTGGTTTGTGCGCGAGAACGGCACCCTGCTGGAGTCCAGCCGGGGGCTGTCCGGGATTGATGAAATTAAGCAACTGTTCGGCGCAAAAACGCTGACGGTGGATACCGGCGCAGATAACGCCGCCGGAAAGCTGACCTTTAACATTGACGGGCTGGCAAGGGCGATTGCTCCCCTGCGCGATGCCTGCCACTGGGCGGGAGAATAAAAATATGGCAATGGACTTACGCGATCCGAATGTCTGGATATCGCACCTGCTGGAAAACCTGCCGGAAGAGAAACGGGCATCGGCGCTGAAAGATGACAACCCGGACTGGGAGTATATCGACGGCGAAATCGTCAAACTGGGTTCACTGGCCCACAGCCAACTGGATATCCCGGAACTCCAGCGCCGGGGGCTGGTCATTCTGGCTTCGGAGAGTAAGGATTTTCGTCTGCTGGCACACCTGCTCAGAACCCTGCAACATGCCGGTGATCCACTGCTGGCACTGCGCCTGCTGGCGCTATACGTGGAACATTACTGGACTGTGGCCGCGCCGCAGAATATGGCGCATAAAAAACGCTTTGCCAGCCAGATCATTAAACGTTTTGAAACAGGTATTGAAGGCTTTTCACAGAACGCCGCCACAGCGCAGCGCGATGCACTATTAGGTGAACTGGCGAAACTGGCGCAGTGCTGGCAGTCACATAACGCCCCGGAACTGGCACAGGCTACTGATGATCTTTTTGCCCTGTACCAGCGTGCGTTTAATCGTGCGGCACCGGCTCCTGTCCCCGCTCTGGCGGCCTCCGGTAGTTCACCACAGACCACCGCCACGTCTGAAAGCAGCATGACGCAAACCAGTGCTCCGGCTCCACAGATCGCCATCGACAGTCACGACGACAAAGCCTGGCGCGACACGCTGTTAAAAGTGGCGGCCATTTTATGTGAACGCCAGCCGGACTCGCCGCAGGGCTATCGCCTGCGTCGCCATGCCCTGTGGCAATCCATCACCAGTACGCCCCAGGCGGAAAGCGATGGACGTACCCCACTGGCTGCGGTCTCTGCCGATATGGTGGCTGATTACCATGCTCAGCTCGGTAGTGCCGATATGGCGCTGTGGCAGCAGGTGGAAAAAAGCGTATTGCTGGCACCCTACTGGCTGGACGGTCACTGCATTTCCGCACAGACGGCGCACCGTCTTGGCTATACCGCTGTGGCCGATGCCATCCGCGATGAAGTTGTTTCCTTTCTTGGCCGTCTGCCCGCGCTCGCTGATCTTCTGTTTAACGACCACACACCGTTTGTTTCTGAAAAAACGAAGCAATGGCTTGCAACTCAGCCAGGTAACCAGGCCGCGCCAGTCATACAGGTGAGTAATGAAGATATTCAGGCTGCGCGGTTGTGTTTTGATGAACAGGGGCTGGAAGCCGCCTTACGGTATCTGGATACGTTGCCCGCCGGTGAACCCCGCGACCAGTTTCACCGGCAGTATTTTGGCGCGCAGCTTATGGAAGAGGCGGGGCTGGTACAGCTTGCGCAGCAGCAGTACCGGATGTTGTTCAGGATGGGATTGCAGATGATGGTGGCAGACTGGGAGCCGTCCCTGCTTGAGCAGCTAGAACAAAAATTCACGGCAGAACAATAAAAGAGAACAGGAGTTTTTGTGTTCAGATTACCAACACCCCGACTATTCAGCGGACTCAAATCAGCCCTGCGCCCGGCGATGCCCCGGTTTAAAGTTTCTGCATTCTGGCTGCTGATACTGGCGTGGATTTTCCTGCTGGTATGGATCTGGTGGAAAGGCCCGACATGGACGCTGTATGAAGAGCTATGGCTCAAACCACTGGCGAACCGCTGGCTGGCAACGGCGGCGTGGGGGATTATTGCCCTGGTGTGGCTTACCGTCCGGGTAATGAAGCGCCTGCAACAGCTTGAAAAAATGCAAAAGCAACAGCGCGAGGAAGCCGTTGATCCGCTCAGTGTGGAACTGAACGCCCAGCAGCGTTACCTCGACCGCTGGCTGCTGCGCCTGCAACGCCATCTCGACAACCGCCGTTTCCTGTGGCAGTTGCCGTGGTATATGGTCATCGGTCCTGTGGGCAGTGGCAAAACGACACTGCTGCGCGAGGGGTTTCCGTCAGACATTATTTATGCCCCGGAGGGCGCGCGCGGCGCAGAACAACGCCTGTACCTCACGCCCCATGTCGGTAAACAGGCGGTGATCTTTGATATCGACGGCACACTCTGCGCTCCCGCTGATGCGGATATCCTGCATCGCCGTCTGTGGGAACATGCCCTCGGCTGGCTGAAGGAAAAGCGCGCGCGCCAGCCGCTGAACGGGATTATTCTGACACTCGATTTACCCGATCTGCTGACCGCAGACAAACGCCGCCGCGAGCATCTGTTACAGACGCTGCGCAGCCGCTTACAGGATATACGCCAGCATCTTCATTGCCAGTTACCGGTTTACGTGGTACTGACCCGGCTTGATTTATTGCAGGGTTTTGCCGCCCTGTTTCAGTCACTGAACAGACAGGATCGCGATGCGATTCTGGGTGTTACGTTCACCCGCCGTGCTCATGAAAATGATGACTGGCGAACAGAGTTGAATGCTTTCTGGCAGACATGGGCGGATCGAATGAATCTGGCGTTGCCGGATCTGATGGTCACCCAGACTCACACCCGCGCGTCTTTATTTAGTTTTTCCCGCCAGATGCAGGGAAGCCGTGAACCGCTGATATCACTGCTGGAGGGTCTGCTTGACGGCGAAAATATGAACGTGATGCTGCGTGGTGTCTATCTCACCTCTTCGCTTCAGCGTGGACAGATGGATGATATATTCACCCAGTCTGCTGCCCGCCAGTACCGACTGGGCAATAACCCACTGGCGTCCTGGCCTCTGGTGGACACCGCGCCTTATTTCACCCGCAGCCTGTTCCCGCAGGCATTACTCGCAGAGCCTAATCTGGCAACAGAGAGCCGCGCCTGGCTGATGCGTTCCCGTCGCCGCCTGACGGTTTTCTCTGCCACAGGCGGCGTGGCGGCACTGCTGCTCATCACCGGCTGGAATCACTATTACAACGGTAACTATCAGTCCGGCATCACCGTGCTTAAGCAGGCCAAAGCCTTTATGGACGTGCCGCCTCCGCAGGGGGAAGATGACTTTGGTAACCTACAACTGCCGCTGCTGAACCCGGTACGCGATGCCACACTGGCCTATGGCGACTGGGGTGACCGCAGCCGCCTGGCCGATATGGGACTGTACCAGGGGCGACGTATCGGGCCTTATGTGGAACAGACCTATCTGCAACTGCTGGAGCAGCGTTACCTGCCCTCGCTGTTTAACGGGCTGGTCAAAGCGATGAACGCCGCACCGCCGGAGAGTGAGGAAAAACTCGCGGTGCTGCGCGTGATGCGAATGCTGGAGGACAAAAGCGGACGCAACATTGAGGTGGTGAAGCAGTATATGGCAAAACGCTGGAGCGAAAAGTTCCACGGACAGCGCGATATCCAGACACAACTGATGTCCCATCTTGACTACGCGCTGGCTCATACTGACTGGCATGCAGAGCGTCAGGCGGGCGACGGTGATGCCATCAGCCGCTGGACGCCATATGACAAGCCTGTTGCGACAGCACAGAAAGAACTGAGCAAACTGCCTGTCTACCAGCGGGTTTACCAGAGCCTGAAAACGCGGGCGCTGGACGTTCTTCCTGCCGACCTCAATCTGCGTGACCAGGTAGGGCCAACTTTTGACCAGGTATTTACATCTGCCGATGATAACAAACTGGTTGTTCCACAGTTTCTTACCCGTTACGGCCTGCAAAGCTATTTTGTAAAACAGCGCGATGAACTGGTTGAACTGACGGCGATGGATTCCTGGGTACTCAACCTCACCCGCAGCGTGAAATACAGTGACGCCGACCGCGCGGAAATCCAGCGCCAGTTGACCGAGCAGTATATCAGCGACTACACCGCCACCTGGCGGGCCGGGATGGACAATCTCAATATCCGCAATTTTGAGTCCATTGGACAACTGACTGGCACTCTGGAGCAGGTTATCAGCGGCGACCAGCCTTTGCAGCGGGCGCTGACCGTGCTGCGTGACAACACCCAGCCAGGCGTCTTTTCTGAAAAACTCTCTGCAAAAGAGCGGGATGAGGCCCTGGCAGAGCCGGATTACCAGTTACTCACCCGCCTCGGGCATGAATTCGCCCCGGAAAACAGTACCCTGACAGTACAGAAAGACAAAGAAAGCACGATGCAGGCCGTATACCAGCAGCTCACCGAGTTACACCGCTACCTGCTGGCAATCCAGAACGCGCCTGTACCAGGGAAATCGGCGCTGAAAGCCGTGCAGTTAAGGCTTGATCAGAACAGCAGCGATCCAATATTCGCCACCCGCCAGATGGCAAAAACACTGCCTGCTCCGCTCAACCGCTGGGTAGGCAGGCTGGCTGACCAGGCCTGGCATGTGGTGATGGTGGAAGCCGTTCACTATATGGAAGTGGACTGGCGCGACAGCGTGGTGAAACCGTTTAACGAGCAACTGGCAAATAACTATCCGTTTAATCCACGTTCTGCACAGGATGCCTCACTGGATGCCTTCGAACGATTCTTTAAACCGGATGGCGTACTGGATACCTTCTACCAGCAGAACCTGAAACTGTTTATCGACAATGATCTGAGCCTGGAAGACGGCGATAACAGCGTCATTATCCGCGAAGATATTATTGCGCAACTGGAAACCGCGCAGAAAATCCGTGACATCTTCTTCAGCAAACAGAACGGCCTGGGAACATCCTTTGCCGTGGAAACGGTATCGCTTTCCGGCAACAAACGCCGCAGCGTACTGAACCTTGACGGTCAGTTAGTTGATTACAGCCAGGGCCGTAACTATACCGCCCATCTGGTCTGGCCTAACAATATGCGCGAAGGCAACGAAAGCAAACTGACGCTGGTTGGTGCCAGCGGCGGCGCACCGCGCAGTATCAGCTTCAGCGGGCCGTGGGCGCAGTTCCGCCTGTTCGGGGCCGGACAACTGACCGGGGTACAGGATGGCAACTTTACCGTGCGCTTTAGCGTAGACGGTGGCGCGATGACCTACCGTGTGCATACCGACACCGAGGATAACCCGTTCAGCGGTGGGTTGTTCAGCCAGTTTGGTCTGTCAGACACACTGTACTGAGGAGGCAGGGATGAATAGTAACGTACTGACACAAACTATCGTTACCGGCAGTGACCCGCGCGGGCTGCCGGAATTCAGCGCCATCCGCGAGGAAATAAACAAAGCCAGCCACCCGTCACAGCCTGAGCTGAACTGGAAACTGGTGGAGTCGCTGGCGCTGGCGATTTTTAAAGCTAACGGTGTGGATTTACACACCGCCACCTACTATACGCTTGCACGGACACGGACACAGGGACTGGCGGGCTTTTGCGAAGGTGCGGAACTGCTGGCGGCAATGGTAAGCCACGACTGGGATAAGTTCTGGCCGCAGGGCGGCCCGGCGCGTACTGAAATGCTGGACTGGTTTAACTCCCGAACCGGCAATATTCTGCGTCAGCAAATCTCCTTTGTGGAATCCGACCTACCACTGATCTACCGCACGGAGCGGGCATTGCAGCTTATCTGCGACAAACTCCAGCAGGTAGAGCTGAAGCGCGTTCCGCGCGTGGAGAATCTGCTCTATTTTATGCAGAACACGCGTAAACGGCTTGAACCCCAGCCGAAGAGTAACGCCGAGAACACCTCACAGACTACGGTCAGAACGCTGATTTATGCCCCGGAAACAATGGCTTCCTCCACGCCAGAAGCGGTAGTGCCTCCCCTGCCCGACCTGCCTGAGATGAAAGTGGAAGTGCGCAGTCTGTCAGAAAATCCCCCACAGGCCAGTGTGATGAAGCAAGGCAGTACGGTAAGAGGGTTTATCGCAGGGATCGTCTGTTCAGTGGCTGTCGCCTCAGCATTGTGGTGGTGGCAGGTCTATCCGGTGCAGCAGCAACTGTTACAGGTTAACGACACAGCTCAGGGCGCAGCAACGGTGTGGATGGCCTCACCTGAACTCGAAAACTATGAGCGCAGGCTGCAACAGCTTCTTGGCGTCTCCCCGGTACAACCGCTGGAAACCGGAATGCAGATGATGCGTGTTGCCGACAGTCGCTGGCCGGAAAGCCTGCAACAGCAGCAGGCCTCGACACAATGGAATGAAGCACTCAAAACCCGCGCACAGAGTAGCCCACAGTTGCGTGGCTGGTTGCAGACCCGCCAGGACTTACATGCTTTTGCAGATCTCGTGATGCAGCGCGAGAAAGAGGGATTAACCCTTTCCTATATCAAAAATGTCATCTGGCAGGCGGAGCGGGGGCTGGGGCAGGAAACGCCTGTGGAATCTCTGCTGACGCAGTACCAGGATGCCCGTGCGCAGAAGCAGAATACAGATGCGCTGGAAAAACAAATTAATGAGCGACTCGAAGGCGTGTTAAGCCGCTGGCTGCTGCTGAAGAATAACGTCATGCCAGAGGCGGCAACCGGGACCACGGCCGAAAAATAATTATTTAATTAAAGGAGATTATCATGGCAAATATGAGTTATTTATCTTTGAGTGGAGAGACACAAGGGCTGATTTCAGCGGGTTGCTCAACGCTTGATTCTGTCGGAAACAAAGCGCAGCCAGAACATAAAGATCAGATCATGGTTTATGCGTTAATGCATTCCATCTCAAGAAGTCAAAATGTCAATCATCATGAATTAATTATCACCAAACCGGTTGATAAATCCTCACCATTGCTGGCAAAAGCACTTAGTGACAATGAAAAAATGGTAACATGTGAATTTATACTCTACCGAACCAGTAAAGCGGGTATTTACCAGCCTTATTATAAAATAAATCTGTCAAAAGCCCGAATATCAAGTATTGATTTTGTCACACCGCATGCTGTCCTGGAAAAAGAACTGGAGCCACAGGAGAGAGTTGCCTTTATTTATGAAGATATTTCCTGGGAGCATACGTTAGCCGGTACGAATGCAATGAGTAAATGGCAGGATCGTGTACAGTAACATACTGTAATAACATAATAACTTACTATTACGGAGAGATAAATGGCTGGTTTAAGGAATAATAACAACACACAGAATGCACAGTGGGCTGATTATGTGGGTGACATTCTTCGGGGGTCTCAGCCGATAAACCAGCTAGTACCTCAGCACCCTTATCTTAACGACATCCCACTCATTGATGAGTTAAGGCGTCAGAACACTCATCATGTTATTCTTTTGACATTTGATGTTGCAAAAAAATACTCAGCCCAATAACATCATTTGATTACATTCATTTTATCACTACACATCCTTCAGGTATAAAAGATACACTAGCCTGGTTAGTTAACGTGGGTAAATTAATGACTGAGTTTGATGAAAATGGGAAAATTATATTTAACCTTAATACCTTAAAGTATACAAAAGCAAGTTACTTTGAAATACTTGGAGAGAAATATATAAAAATCACAACATCCAGCCCCTGGCTTTTAGAAAAGCTCGGTAAATATATTTTCTCTTCACGAGCGCCTCAAGTTCTGGAGCTCGCTATTGGCTGGCGAGGAGCTTTATCTGAATCAATAAAAGGAGTTAAGTTCTGTATCTGGTTTTCAGTAGCCTGGAGAACCATAGAATTTATTATGAGTTCAGAGCGAGATCTGGTTAATTTTCTTGGTGATTTTTCAATGGATGTGGCCAAAGCAGTGATTGCAGGCGGTGTTGCAACCGCTATTGGAAGCCTGGCTTCTTTTGCCTGTCTTAGTTTTGGCCTTCCAGTAATTCTTGTAGGAGGAGCAATTTTACTTACAGGGATAGTGTGTACAGTTGTTTTAAATGAAATCGATGCTCAATACCATTTATCAGAAAAATTAAAAGATGCAATTAGAGATGGACTAAAACAGCAACAGGAACTTGATAAATGGAAAAGGGAAAACATGACTCCATTTATGTATGTTCTTAACACCCCCCCCGTGATATGAGGATTAACTATGTGTTTACATGTTAAATTGAAAGAGTTTCTTTCGATGTTTTTTATAGCCATGTTATTTTTCCCTGCATTCAATGCTTCTTTGTTTTTTACCGGAATTAAACCTCTATACTCAATAATAAAAGGCTCCACGGAAATATTTTATGATTGGAGAATGTTGATTCTATTCTTCGGTTTCATATCGTTTTCCTTGTTAAATATTCATGTAATTTTACTAACGATAATAAAATCATTCTTAATAAAAAAAACAAAGGTAATCAATTTCGCCACAAACATAACAATACAGCTAACTCTTATATTTTTACTAATAGCTATCGTAATAGCACCTTTAATAGCTCCTTTTGTCACAGGATATGTCAATGCTAATTATCACCTCTGCGGTAATAACACGGGGATTTTCCCAGGAGCAATCTATATTAAAAATGGCATGGAATGTAATAATAATTATATTTCTCACAAGGAAGATTAAGCAGTTAAATATTATAAAACAAACAGTTTTTAACTCCGGATTCCATGTCCTTTTTTGCACTATCTTTGTCAGGAAAAAATTTCTTATGCAAAGAATTTTGTATTATTGCCGCCAGAAATCCCTGCCGGCAGATATAATTTATTATTGATAGCGGTTAACCAAATCTTTTACCATCGCTTTATAGGTCTTTTGCTTAAGTTGCATGATTTGCTGCTCTGTCATATCAGTCGTACTGGCTTCATTCTTGCCGGGCAATGGTGGAAGCACTTTATATTCATAATTCATCGGCGACCAGGCAGCCCACTCACCTGTAGCTACATCCACCAGCGTGAATCGCACCAGATAGCGCAGTGAGATTGTGTTAGTCAGTTTTTCATTTTTATAATCGGACCATACTGTTGATTTCAGCGCAGAGTCATATTTTCCTGTCTGCAACGTATCATGGTAAACAATAATCGCTTTCTGATGCCCTTTCGCAGCCACAAAACGCAATGCCTGCATCCAGTTTATATTTTCAGCACTGGCAACATCCTCGTTCTCATTTTTATCTTTATTTTTGTTACAAGTCAGAGGCTTTTGCCTGTCCGGGATACCAGAGAATGTGGAAACAGTATAATATTTTCTCATCTCCTCCTGCATAATGGTTTCCGGTGCGCGACTGCCAGACTGGACAAGTATTACGGGAGAATTGAGAGGCACACGAAACTCATCTCCTTCAAGCGCAGCCTGAATATCCTCCTCGGATACAGCCAGAGTGGTTTCATTACCGAATAAATCTTTGTCTGTCAGTTGCGGGGGAATGTTTTTATTAATATTATTTTGTGTAACTTGAGCTTTTTTCTTTTTTTCATCAATAGAAGATTGAGAGGCACATCCTACAAGCAGCGAGAATAATACACATATGCAACAAACCTTTTTTGAATTCATAATCGGACACTCCCTCGCCTGTCATAATGATTAGAATATTTAGCACTGATAACGGACTCTAATTATATACCCCACTTAAATAATAACAAACAAAATCAACATGAAATATACATTCATTTAATCAATATAAAATTATTCTCTAAAAATATATTTAAGTTGAATGGTTCGATATCATTATTGAATTTTAATAAATGAGACAACAAGCGAGAGTTACGCACTTACGCCAGAGTAAAATCATTGAACAGAGAAATAGCGGGATTTAAATGCAAAAAAACCGCAAAATTAAAAATCTTGCGGTTCTCTGAACTCATTTTCATGAGTGAATTTGGCGGAACGGACGGGACTCGAACCCGCGACCCCCTGCGTGACAGGCAGGTATTCTAACCGACTGAACTACCGCTCCGCGTAGTGTTCCGTTGGGAACGAGGCGAATATTACGGATTGCCTCACCCTTCGTCAATGGTTTTTCTCATCTTTTGAATCGTTTGCTGCAAAAATCGCCCAAGTCGCTATTTTTAGCGCCTTTTACAGGTATTTATGCCCGCCAAAGGCAGCTTCCGCCCTTTTTCTGCACCAGATCGAGACGGGCTTCATGTGCCGCAAGCTCTTCATCTGTCGCAAAAACAACGCGTAACTTACTTGCCTGACGCACAATGCGCTGAATTGTTGTTTCACCTTGTTGCTGTTGTGTCTCTCCTTCCATCGCAAAAGCCATCGACGTTTGACCACCAGTCATCGCCAGATAAACTTCCGCAAGGATCTGGGCATCGAGTAATGCCCCGTGCAGCGTTCGTTTACTGTTATCTATTTCGTAGCGGGCACATAACGCATCGAGGCTGTTGCGCTTACCGGGAAACATTTTCCTCGCCACCGCAAGGCTATCGGTGACCTTACAGAAGGTATTGGTCTTCGGAATATCGCGCTTAAGCAACGAAAACTCGTAGTCCATAAAGCCGATATCGAACGCTGCGTTATGGATCACCAACTCAGCGCCGCGAATATAGTCCATGAACTCATCGGCTACCTCGGCAAATGTGGGCTTATCGAGCAAAAACTCATCGGCAATACCATGTACGCCAAAGGCTTCTGGATCCACCAGCCGATCGGGTTTGAGATAAACGTGAAAGTTATTGCCCGTCAGGCGACGGTTCACCACTTCAACGGCACCAATCTCAATGATCTTGTGGCCTTCATAGTGCGCACCAATCTGGTTCATACCGGTGGTTTCAGTATCGAGAACGATCTGGCGTGTAATTGCAGTGCTCATAGCGGTCATTTATGTCAGACTTGTCGTTTTACAGTTGATTCAATTACAGGAAGTCTACCAGAGATGCTTAAACAGGTAGAAATTTTCACCGATGGTTCGTGTCTGGGTAATCCTGGACCCGGGGGTTACGGCGCTATTTTACGCTATCGCGGACGCGAGAAAACCTTTAGCGCTGGCTACACCCGCACCACCAACAACCGTATGGAGTTGATGGCCGCTATTGTCGCGCTGGAGGCGTTAAAAGAACATTGCGAAGTCATTTTGAGTACCGACAGCCAGTATGTCCGCCAGGGTATCACCCAGTGGATCCATAACTGGAAAAAACGTGGCTGGAAAACAGCAGACAAAAAACCAGTAAAAAATGTCGATCTCTGGCAACGTCTTGATGCTGCGCTGGGGCAGCATCAAATCAAATGGGAATGGGTTAAAGGCCATGCCGGACACCCGGAAAACGAACGTTGCGATGAACTGGCTCGTGCCGCAGCGATGAATCCCACACTGGAAGATACGGGCTATCAAGTCGAAGTTTAAGCCTGTGGTTTACGACATTGCCGGGTGGCTCCAACCGCCTGGCGAATTCGTGGCTTGTTTTTACTCTGTTTCATCGGATTTAGCGTTAAAGGAATAGTCCGTTTCCGGGCGACAATAAGTTGTAAGCAACCAAGCGCAGGAATATGCGCATTCAATAGTTTTCCACCGTGTTTGTTCCACGGGAGAACGTGGAAACGGCTGGCGTGTAACACTTCAAAATTCAACAAAGAGAGCCAGTCCAGCTGCCGCATCAGAGTAAACATCCGGCTATTATAGGGTGAGGTTTTTCGCAATACCGGCACAAGTTTGCGTAATCCCATTAAACTGATGGGATTGAAGCCGCTAATGACCAACCAACCATCATCAATCAATACCCGATCGGCTTCACGTAATAATCGATGCGGATCGGTGCACCACGGCAATGTATGTGCCAGTAGACAAACATCAACGGATTTATCGGCAAAAGGAAGATGAAGTGGGTCCGCCTGCACCTGGACAGGCATTCCTTGCGCAGAAACATTCACTTGATGAGAAACCGCGCACGCTTCGCAATTGATTTCTGCGCTTAAATTGCCAATCTTAAGCAGATGAAAACCATACATTTTAGTGAACCACGGGTTGAGCTGGCGCTCCAGCGCTTTGCGATAAAGCTCTCCCCAGGGCAAATCGCCCCAGCAATCAGGAGCCACGACAGTTTGAGGGACTCTTGCCGGTTTCATCACAACCTTCCGTTTCACACTGAGAGGTAATCTATGAATCTTAACAGTATTCCCGCCTTTGATGACAATTACATCTGGGTTTTGAATGATGAAGCAGGTCGCTGCCTGATTGTCGATCCCGGAGACGCAGAGCCAGTATTAAACGCCATTGCCGCCAATAACTGGCAACCGGAGGCCATATTTCTCACCCACCATCACCACGATCACGTTGGCGGCGTAAAAGAACTGGTGGAAAAGTTTCCGCAAATTGTGGTGTATGGTCCACAAGAGACACAAGATAAGGGAACAACACAGGTAGTCAAAGATGGCGAAACTGCCTTCGTTTTGGGGCATGAATTTAGTGTAATTGCTACGCCGGGTCACACTTTAGGACATATCTGTTACTTCAGTAAACCTTATCTATTTTGCGGCGACACACTGTTTTCTGGTGGTTGTGGTCGGTTGTTTGAAGGGACAGCATCACAAATGTATCAATCACTTAAAAAGTTAAGTGCGTTACCTGACGATACATTGGTATGTTGTGCTCATGAATATACGTTATCAAATATGAAGTTTGCTTTGAGTATTCTTCCGCACGATTTGTCCATAAATGATTATTATCGTAAAGTTAAGGAGTTACGGGCAAAAAATCAAATAACACTACCCGTAATTCTGAAAAATGAGCGGCAAATTAATGTTTTTTTAAGAACGGAAGATATTGATTTAATTAATGTAATTAATGAAGAAACATTATTGCAACAACCTGAAGAGCGTTTTGCATGGTTAAGGTCAAAGAAAGATAGGTTCTGATAAAACTTTCTTGTCATCGGCTCCGTTCGCCGTTATGATCGGTCGTCTTTTAAGCAACTATTGACACACACATGAAGGCAAAAGCGATATTACTCGCCTCTGTCCTGCTCGTGGGTTGCCAGAGTACCGGCAACGTTCAACAGCACGCACAGAGCCTTTCTGCAGCTGGTCAAGGGGAAGCAGCAAAGTTTACAAGTCAGGCACGATGGATGGACGATGGGACGTCTATCGCGCCAGATGGTGACTTGTGGGCTTTCATTGGCGACGAGCTAAAGATGGGAATTCCGGAAAATGACCGGATTCGCGAACAGAAACAGAAATATTTACGCAATAAGAGCTATCTCCACGATGTAACTTTACGGGCAGAGCCGTATATGTACTGGATAGCCGGGCAAGTTAAAAAACGTAACATGCCTATGGAACTGGTACTACTACCCATAGTGGAGAGCGCTTTTGATCCTCACGCGACGTCTGGCGCCAATGCCGCAGGTATTTGGCAGATCATTCCGAGCACGGGGCGCAATTATGGTTTGAAACAGACCCGCAATTATGACGCGCGTCGCGATGTTGTTGCTTCAACGACTGCCGCGCTGAACATGATGCAGCGTCTGAACAAGATGTTTGACGGCGACTGGCTTCTGACCGTAGCGGCTTATAACAGCGGCGAAGGTCGGGTCATGAAGGCAATTAAAACGAACAAAGCGCGTGGGAAATCCACGGACTTCTGGTCGTTACCGTTGCCGCAGGAAACGAAGCAGTACGTGCCTAAAATGCTGGCATTGAGTGATATTCTCAAAAACAGCAAGCGTTATGGTATACGTCTGCCAACGACTGATGAAAGCCGTGCTCTGGCGCGTGTGCACCTGAGCAGCCCGGTTGAAATGGCGAAGGTTGCAGATATGGCGGGGATTTCCGTCAGCAAGCTGAAGACATTCAACGCTGGCGTGAAAGGCTCCACGCTGGGCGCAAGTGGCCCGCAGTACGTGATGGTGCCAAAGAAGCATGCAGATCAACTGCGTGAATCTCTGGCTTCTGGCGAAATTGCTGCCGTACAGTCGACACTGGTTGCCGACAATACGCCGCTTAACAGCCGTGTTTACACCGTACGCTCTGGCGACACGCTTTCAAGCATCGCTTCACGTCTCGGCGTAAGCACCAAAGATTTGCAGCAGTGGAACAAACTGCGGGGATCTAAGCTGAAAGCAGGCCAAAGTTTGACGATTGGCGCAGGTAGTAGCGCACAGCGGTTGGCAAACAACAGCGATAGCATTACGTATCGTGTACGCAAAGGCGATTCGCTTTCAAGCATTGCTAAACGCCACGGCGTGAACATCAAAGATGTGATGCGCTGGAACAGCGACACTGCGAATCTGCAACCAGGCGATAAGCTGACGTTGTTTGTGAAAAACAACAACATGCCAGATTCCTGACAAACCAGATAATAAAAAGGCACCGATTCCCCCGGTGCCTTTTTATTTATGCTGCTTTATGTGCTTCTACCATGATGATATCACTGGTGAAAGAGCCATCATTCTGCAAGGCAAAATACGTTTTCACCTCTGTCGATGCGCTCTGTTGGTAAACGCGAATAGCGTCTACTAACGTTTCTGGCGTACGCATTCTCGCGACCCATGAAGAAAATTCCAGCGGTAACTTATCTGTAATTAAATTATCAACTATCAGATTGGCTTCATTGATTAACGTCAACCACTCACCGCTGGCGTAGTTTCGTACGTGTGAGGTATCGCGTAATGCTTCTGCCGTCTGTAACCAGATGTCGCGCACTGGGTGACCCGGAGACATTACGTCCATCACAATCAGCTTACCGCCAGGTTTCAATATCCGATTCACTTCACGCAGTGCTGCACCAACATCATGCCAGTGATGGGCAGAATAACGGCTGATAACAATATCAAATGCGTTATCGGCAAATGGCAGACTTTCGGCATAACCCTGGCGGGTAGTGATATTTTTCAGTTGCCGGGCTTCAGCAGCTTGTGCCACGACATCCAGCATTTGGGCAGATAAGTCATACGCCACCACCGCGCTAACGTTCTGCGCAGCGACAAAGCTGGCATGCCCTGCTCCGCAGCCCATATCAAGTACACTTGCATCAGGATAATCAGCCAGACGCACCGCCAGGCGCTGTAAATCTCGCCCGGATGCATGTACGGTACTGGTTAAATACTCACTGGCCTGCGAGCTAAACTGCTTTTCTACGTGGTCATGGTGGGATTGTGTTGTCATTGCGCTGTCCTTTTGTTATTTGATTAAAAAGGGCAGCGCCAAACGTTGGTCTGCCCTGTGGCAGACCTGACATACCTTATTTATCAGGCTTGCCGGGACTGAATTCAACGAGTAGCGGATTGTGATCGGAAGCGCGCGTAACCAGTACAGAAGCTTCGCTGACGTTCAGACCACGGTAGAAAACAAAATCGAGCGGGCGACCAAACGCCCGACGGCGCTGATCATCGGTAAAACGCACCTGGCGCAGCGACATTTCCCGCGCAAAGCGATATAACGCGTTCATCCTTCTACGGCTCCAGGCATTGAAATCTCCTGCCATAATGACCGGGCCGCTGTGGTGAGCTATCTGATCACCAATAGGAAGTAACTGCTTACTATAAACATCTACGCCCAGACTGAAGTTGACGGCGTGTATATTAACCACCATCAACAGGCGGGTGTCAGGTAATGGATAGACCGTCACCAGTGCCGACTTCGCCAGACGCAAAATGGGTTCTCGTTCACGTAACGGGCAGCAATACACTGGATGCGCCGCCGAAAGGGTCATTACGCCAGAAGGATGTTGTGGCAGTACGAAAGCGGGTACCTGATCGGCGGCAAGATAGTTAGCGGTCGCAAACTGTACTAACTCTGGCGTTGTCTGCGCTTCCTGCAATAACACCAGATGCGCATCTTTGCCGTAGTTCTTTAATACCGACAACCATTCAGCGCGTTGCTGTTTGTATATGTTCCACACCAGGATCCGAATACGCTCTTCAGTACTTAACGGTTCTCCGGGTGGTAATGCCTGGCCGATGCTCGCAAAAGACCCCGGCGGTAAGATCCTTTCCGCAGGTTGTCCGGCAACATAGCGCATGGCATAGGTGTTTTTTCGCACTTTTGACTTTGAAACCTCTATTACGTCAACCCTTCCGCACTCGGGAGGGTTCTACTGTTATAGGGATTTTAGCTCACTCTTTCAACGAGCAATTGTATATTGTTATGTAAGCAAGTGCTTACACCGGTCAGAAATTTGCTCATTATTGAGAACATTAAATCGGATGACATATCACGCATCCTGATGGTTTAATGACAAATAAATTCAAAATATCTCATCTATTTTGCAACAGGAGCAAAAATGAAAGCCACGTCGGAAGAACTCGCCATTTTTGTTTCGGTCGTCGAAAGCGGCAGCTTTAGCCGGGCAGCGGAACAATTAGGGCAAGCAAACTCAGCGGTAAGCCGGGCGGTGAAAAAGCTGGAGATGAAACTTGGCGTTAGCCTGCTTAATCGGACCACGCGGCAACTTAGCCTGACAGAAGAAGGCGAGCGTTATTTTCGCCGCGTACAGTCAATTTTGCAGGAGATGGCAGCGGCAGAATCAGAAATTATGGAGACGCGTAATACACCGCGTGGACTGTTACGGATCGATGCCGCAACTCCAGTGGTGCTGCACTTTCTGATGCCGTTAATTAAGCCTTTCCGTGAACGCTATCCGGAAGTTACTTTATCGCTAGTCTCCTCCGAAACGATTATTAATTTGATCGAAAGAAAAGTGGATGTCGCGATACGCGCTGGTACGTTAACGGATTCCAGCTTACGTGCCAGGCCATTGTTTAACAGTTATCGAAAAATTATCGCCTCCCCTGATTATATTGCCCGCTACGGCAAGCCAGAAACTATTGACGATTTAAAGCAACATGTTTGCCTGGGATTCACTGAACCCGCGTCTCTCAATACCTGGCCAATAGCCTGTAGTGATGGGCAATTACATGAAGTGCAGTACAGTTTGTCATCTAATAGTGGCGAAACGCTGAAACAGCTTTGCCTGAGTGGCAACGGGATTGCGTGTTTGTCCGACTATATGATCGACAGAGAAATCGCTCGCGGAGAATTGGTGGAGTTAATGGCAGACAAAGTGTTGCCAGTGGAAATGCCATTCAGTGCAGTCTATTACAGCGACCGTGCGGTAAGTACGCGCATCCGGGCTTTTATCGATTTCCTTAGCGAGCATGTAAAAACAGCTCCCAGAGGAGCTGTCAGAGAGGCTTAATCCCATTCAGGAGCCAGACCTTCCGGGCTAACCAGGCGGTCGTTGCAATCCAGTGCGGCGATCGCTTTTTTATCTTCGGCATCAAGCTGTAAATTTTGTGCCTTAAGATTACTCTCCAGGTTTTCACGTCTAGTAGAAGAAGGAATTACCGAGTAACCTTCCCCCATAGCCCACGCCAGAATCACTTTTGCCGGAGTCGCATTGTGTTTAGCTGCGATACGAGCAATAACCTCATTTTTCAGTGCCTTACCATAAGCCAGCGTCATATAGGAAGTAATATGGATGCCGTGCTGTTTAGCCCAATCAACCACTTTACGGTTTTGCAGATAAGGAGAGAGTTCAATCTGGTTAGTAGCGATGTTTTCAGCGCCAACAGCAGCAATCGCTTTTTCCATCAATGGGATCGTGAAGTTGGAAATACCGATCTCACGCGTCAGACCTTGTTTTTTCGCTTCCAGCAGCGCCTGCATAAACTCTTCAACAGAGACTTCATCGTTTGGTGACGGCCAGTGGATTAGCGTCAGATCAACATAATCGGTACGCAATTTTTGCAGGCTCTCTTTCAGACTTGGGGTCAATTTATCTTTGCTGAGATTTTCAATCCAGATTTTAGTGGTGATGTAGAGTTCATTACGTGGCACGCCACTTTCTGCAATCGCCTGACCTACTGCGGCTTCGTTATCATAGATTTGTGCGGTATCAATTGCGCGATAACCAAGTTCAAGCGCCGTTTTCACAGATGAAATAACAACGTCGTCTTTCAGACGAAAAGTACCTAAACCAAATGCAGGGATAGCCATAATATGCCTCTTTTAATGCTATGTTCGTTAACTGAGATGATTATGGACTTTAGACTGTTGCGGAAAAAGGGCATAAAATGCAGAGGATTTTTGCAATTATGGCAACAATAAACATACAGACGAAAAAAAACCTCGAGCGTTAACTCGAGGCTTCTTAATAAGTGGCGGAACGGACGGGACTCGAACCCGCGACCCCCTGCGTGACAGGCAGGTATTCTAACCGACTGAACTACCGCTC
>NZ_PTRU01000038.1:0-30128 GCF_002965245.1 Escherichia sp. MOD1-EC6021
GCCTGGAGGACATCCCGGAAGACCAGCGAATTGAGTCCGGTATTTCTTCCGCCGCGGCGATGGAGATTATCAGCAACAGCACGATTTCCGTTTTTTGCCGCGACGGGGTGTTCCGTACCGTTTACTGCCACCTGCACGGGGAGCCGACCTGGAACGGTCGCATCCTGCATACCCACTATGCCACCGGGCAGCAGGCCGAAGCCCTGGTTGAACACGGAGATATCCGTTGCCTTGTAGTGGTCAAGTAATACTGGCCACGGTTTTACAGTAAAAATGGTATCTGTTCTCTGACTCTTCCGGCGTCAGCCCTCCGTTATAATGGTGAGGCCTGACGCTATTGTAATAATTCAGAATATAACTGCTGATTTGCTGCCGGGCCACGTCTTTGCCTGTGTAGCCATCGGTTGGCACCCATTCTGTTTTCAGACTGCGGAAGAAGCGTTCCATTGGACTGTTATCCCAGCAGTTTCCCCGTCGGCTGACACTTTGCTTTATCCTGTAACGCCAGAGAAGTTGTTGATATTTCAGTCCTGTATATTGACTTCCCTGGTCGCTATGGAACATGACGTCCCGCGGCTGACCACGCACCTCATACGCCATCCGCAGGGCACTGCTTATCAGGGCAGTATCGGCATTCGCTGACAGGCTCCAGCCGATAACCCTGCGGGCAAAAAGATCCATGACGACCGCCAGATAGCACCAGCGATTTCCTGCCCAGATATACGTAATATCTCCGCACCATACCCTATCTGGCTCGGGCACAGCGAACTGGCGCTCAAGCAGATTCGGCAGACAGGTATGTTCCTGACGAGCATTTTTGTACTGATGTTTTCCGGGCTGACAACTGCTCAGGTTCAGATATTTCATCAGACGCCCGGCACGGTAACGGCTCATCGGGACGCCGTTTTGGGTCAGCATTTCAGCCAGCGTGCGCGCCCCCGCAGGCCCCTACTTTGGTTCCACGCCCGGCGTATTTCGCTGCACAACCTGACTCGCGCCGGATTAACCGTATCGCGTCGTTTTCGCCAGTACCGGTAACTGCTGCGGTGTATTTCCAGAGCAGAACAGAGGCTGACAACTGAGTGGCTGTCACTCAGTCTGGCAACTATCGTGAACCGTTCAGCGAGTCGGACATCAAGAGCGCGGTTGTAGATTCAATTGGTCAACGCAACAGTTATGTGAAAACATGGGGTTGCGGAGGTTTTTTGAATGAGACGAACATTTACAGCAGAGGAAAAAGCCTCTATTTTTGAACTATGGAAGAACGGAACAGGCTTCAGTGAAATAGCGAATATCCTGGGTTCAAAACCCGGAACGATCTTCACTATGTTAAGGGATACTGGCGGCATAAAACCCCATGAGCGTAAGCGGGCTGTAGCTCACCTGACACTGTCTGAGCGCGAGGAGATACGAGCTGGTTTGTCAGCCAAAATGAGCATTCGTGACAATAGCTACTGCGCTGAATCGCAGTCCTTCGACGATCTCACGTGAAGTTCAGCGTAATCGGGGCAGACGCTATTACAAAGCTGTTGATGCTAATAACCGAGCCAACAGAATGGCGAAAAGGCCAAAACCGTGCTTACTGGATCAAAATTTACCATTGCGAAAGCTTGTTCTGGAAAAGCTGGAGATGAAATGGTCTCCAGAGCAAATATCAGGATGGTTAAGGCGAACAAAACCACGTCAAAAAACGCTGCGAATATCACCTGAGACAATTTATAAAACGCTGTACTTTCGTAGCCGTGAAGCGCTACACCACCTGAATATACAGCATCTGCGACGGTCGCATAGCCTTCGCCATGGCAGGCGTCATACCCGCAAAGGCGAAAGAGGTACGATTAACATAGTGAACGGAACACCAATTCACGAACGTTCCCGAAATATCGATAACAGACGCTCTCTGGGGCATTGGGAGGGCGATTTAGTCTCAGGTACAAAAAACTCTCATATAGCCACACTTGTAGACCGAAAATCACGTTATACGATCATCCTTAGACTCAGGGGCAAAGATTCTGTCTCAGTAAATCAGGCTCTTACCGACAAATTCCTGAGTTTACCGTCAGAACTCAGAAAATCGCTGACATGGGACAGAGGAATGGAACTGGCCAGACATCTAGAATTTACTGTCAGCACCGGCGTTAAAGTTTACTTCTGCGATCCTCAGAGTCCTTGGCAGCGGGGAACAAATGAGAACACAAATGGGCTAATTCGGCAGTACTTTCCTAAAAAGACATGTCTTGCCCAATATACTCAACATGAACTAGATCTGGTTGCTGCTCAGCTAAACAACAGACCGAGAAAGACACTGAAGTTCAAAACACCGAAAGAGATAATTGAAAGGGGTGTTGCATTGACAGATTGAATCTACAGTAGCCTTTTTTAATATCGTATTTTGTTCCTCCAGGCGGCGAACCTGCTTTTCCAGTTCGCGGATACGTTGCTGGTCTGGAGTAATAGGTGTGGCAGAGGGCGCAATCCCCTGACGCTCTCGCCTGAGCTGGCGTACCCAGCTCTCAAGCGTGGTAGAACCGACATTCATCGCCTCACTGGCTTGTCGATACGAATAGCCCTTATCAACAATCAGCTGTGCACATTCCAGCCTGAACTCAGGGGTGAAAGTACGTTTGGTTTTCTTGTTCATAAGTCACCTGTTTTGTGTTGAGGTGAGAATATCACCTTTAATCAGGTGGCCAAATTTACTGTGCCACTACAATATCGCCACCAGATATCTGTTGTTTACCCAGACACAGTGATTAGCCTACAGGAATAAATATCCTCCGTGAAGTCAGGTGCCTCAGAAGATAAAAACATGTATTTTTTCAACGCATAATATTAACGTCATCCCCATAAAAATAAATCAGGAAAATATAAAATGATAAAATATATATTCGCACTCACTCTTCTGCTTTCCGGTTCTGTCTGTGCCGTTCAAATTCAGGGACTCGTTATTCGTGTGCTGGACGGTGATACTCTGGAGATATTACAGGCCCGGCACCCCGTGAGGATTCGTCTTGTGAATATTGATGCGCCGGAAAAGAAACAGCCTTTTGGACGCTGGTCAATGAATCAACTTAAAAGCCTTGTGGCAAATATGCCCGTAACCGTGACATACACACAGACAGACCGCTACGGGCGTATTCTGGGACGGGTATATACCGAAGACGGCATGGAAGTTAACCGCTGGCTGGTACAGCATGGTGCAGCCTGGGTATATCCTGATTTCAACACAGATTACACCCTGCCGGCATACCAGAGAGGCCAGAACAATGAAGCGGGGTCTGTGGGCAGATAAAAAACCTGTTCCTCCATGGCTGTGGCGAAAAGAAAATAAAAATGACAACAAACAGTGCATAAATATTGAATACATTTACTGAGCATGCAAAAGAAAAAGACAAACTAATCCCGGCCTTTCACAGAATTTCCTCTATCTGAGGCTGAGTTGACAACCTGCTCACCCATGAAATAGTAACACACGAAAACATAAAGAGATTCTGATAAACAATCTCAATACATATTCTTCATCTTTCACTGCATCTCACTTCTTTAACAGGAATTATTATTATCTACGCCTCCTCCTTTCATGTATCCCTCATGAATGATTAAGATAAACATACTGTGTTTGTTATCCGTATGATAACAAACACATAAAAGAGTAAACATTTATCTGGACGATGATTATAATGTTCACGACTGTCAGAGACACACCTCTGATACATTAGAAAAACCAATGTTTCCCTTAAAAATGGAGCTTATATGAATAAAATATACTCTCTTAAATACAGCCATATTACAGGAGGGTTAATCGCTGTTTCTGAATTATCCGGCAGAGTATCATCAAGAGCAACTGGTAAGAAAAAACACAAACGCATACTTGCATTATGTTTTTTAGGCTTATTACCATCCTCATATTCTTTTGCGTCACAGATGGATATTTCAAATTTCTACATCCGTGACTATATGGATTTTGCACAGAACAAGGGCATATTTCAGGCTGGCGCAACAAATATTGAAATAGTGAAGAAAGATGGCTCCACCCTGAAACTACCGGAAGTACCATTTCCTGACTTCTCACCGGTTGCAAACAAAGGGTCAACCACATCTATTGGTGGTGCATACAGTATCACAGCCACACACAATACGAAAAACCACCACTCAGTTGCGACTCAAAACTGGGGGAACAGCACGTACAAACAAACTGACTGGAATACTTCACATCCTGATTTTGCAGTATCCCGACTTGACAAATTTGTTGTTGAGACCCGAGGTGCGACTGAAGGTGCAGATATTTCGTTATCAAAACAGCAGGCACTTGAACGTTACGGGGTTAATTATAAAGGAGAAAAGAAACTTATCGCATTCAGAGCCGGCTCTGGTGTGGTATCCGTTAAAAAAAATGGACGCATAACTCCATTTAATGAGGTTTCTTATAAGCCAGAAATGTTAAATGGCTCTTTCGTTCACATTGATGACTGGAGTGGATGGCTGATATTAACCAACAACCAGTTTGATGAGTTTAATAACATTGCCTCTCAGGGTGACAGCGGTTCAGCACTGTTCGTCTATGATAACCAAAAGAAAAAGTGGGTTGTCGCTGGAACTGTCTGGGGGATTTATAATTACGCCAATGGCAAAAACCACGCAGCATACAGTAAATGGAACCAGACAACCATTGACAACCTGAAGAACAAGTATTCTTACAACGTGGATATGTCAGGAGCTCAGGTTGCAACCATTGAAAATGGAAAACTGACAGGCACTGGCTCAGACACCACCGATATAAAAAATAAGGACTTAATATTTACTGGCGGTGGAGATATCCTCCTGAAATCCTCTTTTGATAATGGTGCTGGCGGTCTTGTCTTTAATGATAAAAAGACCTATCGAGTAAACGGGGATGATTTCACCTTTAAAGGTGCCGGTGTTGATACAAGAAACGGCAGCACCGTTGAGTGGAATATCCGGTATGATAATAAAGACAACCTTCACAAAATTGGTGATGGCACATTAGATGTCCGAAAAACCCAGAACACCAACCTGAAAACAGGTGAGGGTCTTGTCATTCTTGGCGCTGAAAAAACATTCAATAATATCTACATAACCAGTGGTGATGGAACTGTCCGACTGAATGCAGAAAATGCACTGTCTGGCGGTGAGTACAACGGTATTTTCTTTGCAAAAAATGGCGGAACTCTTGACCTGAACGGATATAATCAGTCTTTCAATAAAATTGCTGCAACTGATTCAGGTGCTGTAATAACCAATACGTCAACCAAAAAATCCATTTTATCCCTGAATAATACTGCTGACTATATCTATCACGGCAACATAAACGGGAATCTGGACGTACTTCAGCATCATGAGACGAAAAAAGAGAACCGTCGTCTTATTCTTGATGGGGGCGTGGACACAACAAATGATATAAGCCTGCGTAATACACAACTGTCCATGCAGGGACATGCCACTGAACATGCCATTTATCGGGATGGTGCTTTCTCTTGTTCACTACCAGCTCCTATGCGCTTTTTGTGTGGCAGTGATTATGTTGCAGGAATGCAAAATACAGAAGCTGATGCTGTAAAACAAAACGGAAATGCCTATAAAACCAACAATGCTGTCTCTGATTTATCGCAGCCAGACTGGGAAACCGGAACATTCAGATTTGGGACGCTACATCTTGAAAATTCCGATTTTTCTGTTGGTCGTAATGCAAATGTAATCGGGGACATTCAGGCCAGTAAATCAAACATTACTATTGGTGACACTACAGCATATATTGATTTGCATGCTGGTAAAAATATTACCGGTGATGGTTTTGGCTTCCGCCAGAATATTGTGCGTGGAAACTCACAAGGAGAAACGCTGTTTACAGGAGGGATCACAGCAGAAGACAGCACTATCGTTATTAAAGATAAAGCAAAAGCATTATTTTCAAATTATGTATACCTGCTGAACACAAAAGCAACCATAGAGAAAGGTGCTGATGTGACAACTCAAAGTGGTATGTTCTCCACAAGCGATATCAGCGTCTCTGGTAATCTGTCCATGACAGGCAATCCCGACAAAGACAATAAATTCGAGCCCTCAATATATCTGAATGATGCTTCTTATCTACTGACTGACGACTCCGCCAGACTCGTTGCCAAAAATAAAGCATCTGTGGTGGGAGATATACACTCCACTAAAAGTGCATCCATCATGTTTGGTCATGATGAAAGCGACCTCTCGCAGTTGTCTGACAGAACCTCAAAAGGGCTTGCACTTGGTCTTTTAGGTGGCTTTGATGTCTCATATCGCGGTTCAGTCAATGCCCCGTCAGCATCTGCCACTATGAACAACACCTGGTGGCAACTAACCGGAGATTCTGCGCTGAAAACACTGAAAAGTACAAACAGCATGGTCTATTTTACTGACAGCGCAAACAATAAGAAATTCCATACGCTGACGGTCGATGAGCTGGCAACCAGCAACAGCGCCTATGCGATGCGTACGGACCTGAAAAATTCGGATAAGCTGGTAGTAAACAAAAAGCTGTCAGGTAAGGACAATATTCTGTTGGTTGATTTTCTGAACAAACCCTCCGGAGAAAAACTGGATATTGAACTGGTGAGTGCACCGGGGAACAGCAGTAAAGATGTCTTTAAAGGAAGTGAACAGGCGATAGGTTTCAGTAATGTAACGCCGGTCATTACAACCCGGGAAACCGATGACAAAATAACATGGTCACTGACAGGCTATAACACGGTTGCAAACAAGGAAGCAACCCGGAATGCCGCCGCCCTGTTCTCTGTTGACTATAAAGCGTTTCTGAACGAGGTCAACAACCTGAACAAACGTATGGGGGACCTGCGTGACATCAACGGCGAAGCCGGTGCATGGGCACGCATCATGAGCGGTACCGGCTCTGCCAGTGGTGGTTTCAGTGACAACTACACGCACGTTCAGGTCGGGGTCGACAAAAAACATGAGCTGGACGGACTGGATTTGTTTACCGGTTTCACTGTCACACACACTGACAGCAGTGCCTCCGCCGATGTTTTCAGCGGTAAAACGAAGTCTGTGGGGGCTGGCCTGTATGCTTCCGCCATGTTTGATTCCGGTGCCTATATCGACCTGATTGGCAAGTATGTTCACCATGATAATGAGTACACTGCAACCTTTGCCGGACTCGGAACCCGTGATTACAGCACGCATTCATGGTATGCCGGTGCAGAAGCGGGCTATCGCTATCATGTCACTGAGGATACCTGGATTGAGCCACAGGCTGAGCTGGTTTACGGTTCTGTATCCGGTAAACAGTTTGCATGGAAGGACCAGGGAATGCATCTGTCCATGAAGGACAAGGACTACAATCCGCTGATTGGCCGAACGGGTGTGGATGTGGGTAAATCCTTCTCTGGTAAGGACTGGAAAGTGACAGCCCGTGCCGGTCTGGGCTACCAGTTCGACCTGCTGGCTAACGGCGAAACCGTATTGCGGGATGCATCTGGTGAAAAACGCATCAAAGGTGAAAAGGACAGCCGTATGCTGATGTCCGTTGGCCTGAATGCAGAAATCAGGGATAACGTCCGCTTTGGACTGGAGTTTGAGAAATCCGCCTTTGGTAAGTACAACGTTGATAATGCAGTCAACGCTAACTTCCGTTACTCGTTCTGATACTCCGTATTCAAAAGGGCCTGCGGGGCCTTTACGCTCAGTGCCTGCCGCCCTGATATGTCTGAGGGACATTTCCGGGATGTCAGACGACTGGTTTACTTAACTGCGATGACTAAAGCTGGCAGTAATGCCGGCTTTTTTACGGCCACATACGTCTTCCTCTCATCCGGAACTGTGATACAAATCCTGCATACAGGATTGACCGCCGGTTCCTGCAAATGGCACATTTTCAGTAAGATAGCGAAGGTTACATTCCCCCGTCATGTGTGGCACAGCTGTCACCGGGAAAGAAACGGAAAGCACATGAAAAACATCAAAACTCACACCGGACTCCTTATCCACAAAGAACAAACGCGGCGCGTTCGTCTTCATGAAACACCCACAGCCTGGTGCCACACGTACCGGGAATGCTACAGCAAAACGACCGGTCGCCGCTGCGGCAGCCCTGACAGTCTCAGCAGGCTGATTCTGAGCAGCATTCAGCCCATAGAATGAGATAACCCCTATGAATGATGGCAGACAGACGCCTCCGTCGGAAAATCCGGTTTCTGGCGAACGGTACACCCGGCACATGGTTTTACACCGATGACGCAGCCGTCACAAAAGAGTGGCTGCGGGCACATTGTGACGATGTGGAAGTGATCCCCCTGTGCCGTATGCATGACGGTCCCGTTTTCCGGGAACACCATATTAATGAGCTCAGCGCCGTACTGGCCAGAATGCTCCATATGCACCACATACTGCTGGAACGAACCCGGTACAGAGAAAAGTGATCCTACCCACGTAATATGGACACAGGCCTAAGCGAGGTTCTGGTTTTCAAATTGTTCCGGACTGAGGCCGCTACACCAACTGTGCCGCCGCCACCGATTGTAATCACATTCGATATAATTAAACACCGTTGCCCGCATTATTTCCCGGCTGATAAAGTGTTCTCCATGGATACATTCCACTTTCAGCGAATGAAAGAAGGTAAGCGTAAACTGACCGCCGTATGTAGCCATCAGACGAGAATTGGTAACTTAGACGCCCATCTGATATAGACGGACATCTAAGTATGGAATTACAGGACTGGCGAAAAGAACCTCGTAAAAACTATTCGAATGAATTCAAACTTCGTATGGTGGAACTGGCATCACAACCTGGAGCTTGTGTTGCACAGATTGCACGTGAAAATGGCGTCAATGATAATGTTATTTTCAAATGGCTCAGGCTCTGGCAGAACGAAGGGCGTGTTTCGCGGCGTCTTCCGGTAACGACCTCTTCTGACACTTGCGTTGAATTATTACCTGTAGAAATAACGCCGGATGAGCAGAAAGAACCTGTGGCGGCCATTGCGCCGTCTTTATCCACTTCCACTCAGACCAGAGTCAGTGCCAGTTCCTGCAAGGTGGAATTCCGTCACGGTAACATGACGCTGGAAAATCCATCGCCAGAGCTGCTCACGGTGTTGATCCGTGAACTGACCGGGAGGGGAAGATGATCTCACTCCCATCAGGTACCCGTATCTGGCTCGTTGCCGGCGTTACCGATATGCGTAAATCCTTCAACGGACTGGGAGAACAGGTACAACATGTGCTGAATGATAATCCCTTCTCCGGTCACCTGTTTATCTTCCGTGGCCGACGGGGTGACACCGTCAAAATTCTTTGGGCTGATGCTGATGGTCTGTGCCTGTTCACCAAACGCCTGGAGGAAGGCCAGTTTATCTGGCCTGCGGTACGTGACGGCAAGGTATCCATTACCCGCTCGCAACTGGCAATGCTCCTCGATAAGCTGGACTGGCGTCAGCCAAAAACATCCAGCCGTAACTCACTGACAATGTTGTAAAAAACTCCTGACCGCATTATAAAAACGGTCATGAGTCAGAAATACCTCATTCGCATCGCAGAGCTGGAAAGGTTGCTCTCTGAGCAGGCTGAAGCCCTCCGTCAGAAAGACCAGCAACTGAGTCTGGTTGAAGAGACGGAAGCCTTCCTGCGCTCTGCACTGACACGTGCCGAAGAAAAGATCGAAGAAGATGAACGGGAAATAGAACATCTGCGGGCTCAGATAGAAAAACTGCGCCGGATGCTGTTCGGTACCCGTTCTGAAAAACTGCGTCGTGAAGTTGAACTGGCTGAGGCTCTGCTGAAACAACGTGAACAGGACAGCGATCGTTACAGTGGGCGGGAAGACGATCCTCAGGTTCCCCGCCAGTTGCGACAGTCGCGCCATCGTCGTCCGTTACCGGCACACCTTCCCCGTGAAATACACCGCCTGTAGCCAGAAGAAAGCTGTTGCCCGGAGTGTGGCGGTGAGCTGGATTATCTGGGAGAAGTCAGCACTGAACAGCTGGAACTGGTGAGCAGTGCCCTGAAAGTGATCCGCACAGAACGGGTAAAAAAAGCCTGTACAAAATGTGACTGTATTGTTGAAGCACCGGCGCCGTCCCGCCCGATAGAGCGTGGTATCGCGGGCCCCGGATTACTTGCCCGCGTGTTAACGGGAAAATACTGCGAACATCTGCCACTGTATCGTCAGAGTGAAATCTTTGCCCGCCAGGGTGTCGAACTGAGCCGGGCCTTACTCTCCAACTGGGTTGACGCGTGCTGCCAGTTAATGACACCGGTGAATGATGCCCTGTACCGTTATGTGATGAATACCCGCAAGCTTCACACTGACGACACACCGGTAAAGGTACTGGCACCGGGCCTGAAAAAGACGAAAACAGGGCGCATCTGGACGTATGTCCGGGATGATCGCAATGCGGGTTCGTCATCTCCTCCGGCGGTCTGGTTCGCGTACTCATCGAACCGGCAGGGGAAACACCCGGAGCAACACCTCCGCCCCTTCCGGGGTATCCTGCAGGCGGATGCGTTCACAGGTTATGACAGGCTGTTCAGTGCAGAACGTGAAGGTAGTGCGCTGACAGAAGTTGCGTGCTGGGCTCATGCCCGGAGAAAAATCCACGATGTATACATCAGCAGCAAAAGTACGACGGCAGAAGAAGCTCTGAAGCGAATCAGTGAACTGTACGCCATCGAGGATGAAATACGGGGCTTACCGGAGTCTGAACGTCTTGCACCCAGGCAGCAGCGAAGCAAAGCGTTACTGACGTCGCTGCATGAATGGATGGTGGAGAAGAATGGCACGTTGTCGAAAAAATCCAGACTGGGCGAAGCGTTCAGCTATGTCCTGAATCAGTGGGACGGCCTCTGTTATTACAGTGATGACGGTCTGGCGGAGGTGGACAATAACACAGCGGAAAGAGCGCTTCGTGCAGTCTGTCTCGGAAAGAAAAATTACGTGTTCTTCGGTAGCGATCACGGCGGCGAGCGTGGAGCACTGCTGTACGGGCTGATCGGCACCTGCCGTCTGAACGGTATCGATCCGGAAGCGTATCTGCGCCATATCCTGAGCGTACTGCCGGAATGGCCTTCCAGCCGTGTTGATGAACTCCTGCTGCATATTAGCATGGAGGTGTTCGGTGAGTGCCGGACGACGTATTCTCTGTAATAATTCTTACACCTGCGAAATGGCATGGTTCATCGTCTGACAACCCGGGAAAACCGTTGACCATTTTTATATTTCAGGCACAGATATTTTCCCGTCACGAATTCATTTCCCATAAGGTACTGGCACCTCTCCTTACCGGCGAGCGTTTTATCTTTCCCTCCTTTTCGAGAGTCATCAGGTAATATCTGGCCTGATAGGCACTCAGCCCAAAATGTATGGCAATTTCTGTTGTCCGGCACGGAGTTTTCAGCTCCGTGAGGAACGTCAGTATATTGTCTTTCATATTCTGTTAATTCCCGTGTGGACCTGAATATCGTGCATGGTATATCAAACCATACGAACTCTTGTCGTTGTTAATTTCAGCCATGTAAAGCCATCAGAGCTGGCAGCTGACGTATATAATACAACGATTATTTTCTGCCGGAAGAAGAAAATCCCACAGTCATTTTTCTGTCCGCTTTTGTTTCCCCCGGTAATATTTTTACCCTCCTGTAATTTCATGTATTTAATTAAATTATGTAAATCATTTTTTGATTAATGTCCAGAAAATAAGATATTTTCATATTGTTATGTAATATCAGAAATTATGTATAAAACGATCTTTTTATCTGTATTTTATATGATTTCTGGATTTTAGTGCTGTGTTTTTGTACTGGAGCAGTGTTGTAAGCTGTTTAATTGTTGTTATTTGGTTAAAAAGATCGTCAATAATCATATTTGCAGCATTAAACTCCATGGTAATATTGGTGGCGAGGCAGGGGATTACCGGTGTTCATTCCGGCTCTGATGCTGAGAGTTTGTTTCCCTGTCAGAGTAAACGGGGTTATGAATTCGGAGGTTTGTTTGCATCTGGTGAAAGAGCGGTCCGGGATTCTGCTGCCCGGGGAAGTATCAGAAAGGCATTTCTGGTTATTGATTGAAATATCCGGGATGCACAGTGAGAAAGTGATTAATGCGCTCAGGGAGCATCTTGTTATGGGATATACCCGCAGGGAGGCCTGTGAGCAGCACGGTGTTTCTCAGGGGTATTTATCAGGAGCGCTGGTTCGGATTCAGCACCTCAGTCAGACGGTGAATAATCTGCTTCCTTATTATGTTTCTGGTTTGGCAATGAACCATGAAGAGGAGGGTGATCGGTCAGTAAAGCGTGGTGGTGACTGGCGGGTCTGAGGGGATACTGGTGACAGCTGTCGGGCGGTTGCTATTAACATATTTATAAAAGGTTTATTTGCCTTCAGGATAAAATAATGAAAATCAGACATCTTGCAGCGCTCGTTGGCATACTGGCGGGGTTGCCGGCTTCCGGCGTAATGGCAGCCGGAAACCAGGAAAGCACGAAGACTACGTCAAAGGTTTTTTCCCTGCATCTGGGGGCCACAAGGGTGATTTACAACCTGGATTCATCGGGGGCCTCACTGACGGTAATGAATGACCTGGATTATCCGATGTTGGTTCAGTCAGAGGTGCTGGCAGAGAATCAGAAGGACCCGGCCCCCTTTGTGGTGACGCCGCCGCTTTTCCGTCTGGATGCACTTCAGTCGAGCCGTTTGCGAATTGTCCGTACCGGGGGTGTTTTTCCTGAGGACCGTGAGAGTCTGCAGTGGCTTTGTGTGAAAGGCATTCCGCCAAAGCATGATGACCGATGGGCAGAAGAGAAAGGTGCTGATAAAAAGAAAGCTGACAAGGCAACCCTGCAGGTAAATCTTTCCGTCAGCAGTTGTGTGAAGCTGTTTGTTCGTCCGCCTGCGGTTAAAGGGCGTCCGGAGGATGCAGGCGGAAAAGTGGAGTGGACAAAATCAGGTAATAAACTGAAAGGGAATAACCCGACACCATTTTATATTAATATTTCAGAGCTGAGCGTTGGTGGGAAAGAGGTTAAGGAGCATCGTTATATTTCTCCGTACTCCTCTTACGAATATGAAATTCCTTCTGGTGCATCAGGAAAAGTCAGCTGGACAGTGATTACGGATTACGGCGGAAAGAGTAAGCCGTTTGAATCGGAATTAAAAAGCTGAAAGCCGGAATAAATATTAACGTCAGAGGCGGGCTTATTTGATTAACCCGGTTGAATATCTGAGCGTGTGTGAAATAAGTGTGTGTGAACAGGCGTGCAAACGCACAAATACGTGTGTATATCCTCCGGCATATGTAAATAAAAAGAAACCGTGGCTCAGGTGTGAATAATGCACAGGAATAAGTCATCTTCAGGTTTATCTTTATATTGCGTAAAAACAAAAATTACAGCGGTTGCTCTCTCTGTGATGGCGGCCTGTACCCTTCTTTACACCGGGAATACTGAGGCCCGCACATACTCCTTTGATGCTTCCATGCTTAAAGGTGGCGGAAAGGGGGTGGACCTGACGTTGTTTGAAGAAGGTGCCCAACTGCCCGGTATCTATCCGATTGATATTATCCTGAACGGTTCGCGGGTGGATTCGCGGGACATGGCGTTCCGTACGGAGAAAGATGCGGAGGGTAAGACTTATCTGAAAACCTGTCTGACCCGGGAAATGCTGGCCCACTATGGTGTCATGACGGAGGAATATCCGGAGTTGTTTCACGGGGATGACGGAAAGGAAGCTGACGCCTGTGCTGAGTTATCCGTTATTCCACAGGCCACGGAAACATACCAGTTTGCGTCACAGCAGTTGCTGCTGAGTATTCCTCAGGTGGCCCTGCGCCCGCCACTGAGGGGGATAGCGCCGGAGGCCTTATGGGATGATGGTATTCCTGCTTTTCTGCTGAACTGGCAGGCAAATACCAGTCGTTCAGAATATCGTGGATACGGGAAATCGGTTACTGACAATTACTGGGTCACTCTTGAGCCGGGCATTAATCTTGGTCCCTGGCGGGTGCGTAACCTGACAACTTGGAACAGGTCATCCGGTCAGCCGGGGCTGTGGGAGAGTGCCTATATTCGTGCGGAGCGGGGGATTAACAGTCTCAGAAGTCGTCTGACGCTGGGTGAGGATTACACGCCTTCAGACATTTTTGACAGTGTGCCGTTCCGTGGGGTGATGCTGGGGTCAGATGAGAGCATGGTGCCTTATAACCAGCGTGAATTTGCGCCGGTGGTCAGAGGTATTGCCCGGACCCAGGCCAGGATTGAGGTGCGCCAGAATGGTTATCTGATTGACAGCCGGACGGTGGCCCCGGGCGCATTTGCCCTGACGGACCTGCCGCTGACGGGGTCAGGTGGAGACCTTCAGGTAACGGTACAGGAATCTGATGGTACTGCTCAGGTGTTTACGGTGCCTTACACCACACCGGCCATTGCGCTTCGTGAGGGATATATGAAGTACAGCATTGCCGGGGGGGAGTACCGTTCTTCAGATGATGCTGTTGAGCATTCACCGCTGGGGCAGATGAGTGTCATGTATGGTCTGCCATGGGGGCTGACGGCCTTCGGGGGAGCACAGATGTCATCGCATTATCAGTCAGCGGCTCTGGGGCTGGGATGGTCAATGGGCAGACTGGGGGCGGTGTCGGTTGACGGCATTCATTCCCGCGGTCAGCAGAAGGGACGGGATACGGAGACGGGAGAGACATGGCGTCTGCGTTACAACAAGTCATTTGAACTTACGAATACAGATTTGACAGCGGCGAGATATCAGTATACGTCCTCAGGCTTCCACACATTGTCCGATGTGCTGAGTACATTTAGAAATGATAATTTTCGTGCATATAGTTATAGTGGGGACAGGAGTCGCCGGACAACATTACGCCTTAATCAGTATCTGGGATCTCTGGGGTATATGAGCTTTTACGGTAGCCGTGATGAGTTCCGTCATAACCGACAGAAGCAGGATTCTTTCGGCATGTCATATGGAACGTCATGGAAGAATATTTCGTGGTACGTTAATTGGTCACGTAACTATAGTACAAATGCATATTATCAGAGAGGGCATATAGAGGATAGTATCAATCTGTGGATGAATATTCCTCTGGGGCAGTGGATTGGGGGTAGAGATAACGATATTAATGTTACAACTCAAACGCAAAGAACTACGGGGCAGAATACTTGGTACGAAACCGGTTTGAATGGTCGCGCATTTGACCGTAGGTTGTATTGGGATGTGAGTGAGCGGATAGCTCCCGGAAGTGAAAATAATGTAGACAGTAGCCGACTGAATTTGAGGTGGTTTGGTACCTATGGTGAGTTGGCGGGGATGTACAGTTACAGCAGTTATATTCGCCAGATGAGTGCTGGTATATCAGGAGGTATGGTGCTCCACAATGAAGGTATCACTCTTGGTCAGAAAGGAGAGGATACGGTTGCTCTGGTTGTAGCACCTGGAGTTAATGGCGCTTCAGTTGGGAGTTTGCCTGGCGTTAGGACCGATACCAGAGGTTACACTCTTGTGAATCATGTATCTCCATACCAAGAAAATCTTATTACACTGGATCCGACAACTTTCCCGGAAAATGTGGAAGTATCACAGACAGATACTCGTGTTGTTCCTACAAAGGGAGCCGTGGTTCGGGCGAAGTTTATCACCCGAGTAGGGGGAAGAGCACTGATAACTCTGTCACGTAGTGACGGCTCTCGCCTGCCTTTTGGAGCTGTGGTGACAGAGGAAGGAAAGAAAGGTCAAATGCCTGGTGGGGTAGGGGTTGTGGGGGATAATGGAGAAGTGTATTTGAGCGGACTGGATGAAACCGGACAGTTGAAGGTTCAATGGGGGCGTAACAGTTCTTGCCGTGCAAATTATCGACTTCCAGAGGAGAAAGAAGCAACTGGTATTTTTCTGGTGCGCACTGTGTGTATGTGACCAAGGAGTACCCTGATGAAGAAAATACAGATAGTATGTAGTGGTATTGTACTGGTGGTTATATCCAGTCTGGCGCAGGCAGTTGAACTGAGTCTTAATACCAGTGATGGAAGGAGTGGCGAGTTAAAAGACGGTACGAAGGTGGCAACAGGAAGGATTATCTGCCGAGGCACCTATACAAGTTTTCATATCTGGATGAATAGCAGACAAATGGGAAATATTCCTGGTCACTATATTATACTGGGTAGACATGACAGTCATAATGAAATGCGGGTTAGGCTGGATGGCGCAGGATGGTTGCCATCGGTAAGTGATGGGCAAGGTATGGTCAGTACCGGGATACCTGAGCAGCATACATTTGATGTTGTGATTGACGGAAATCAGCGGCTTGGGCCTGATGAATATATATTATCAGTTAGCGGAGAATGCTCATAATATTCATAATTTCTTTATGCTAATAAAGTAACTATTCAGTTGTCAATGGCTGCCCTCTAAAATAGCATGTTATTTTTATAAAAGCATGTATAACTTTATTTTGCTTGTTGTAATTTACCATATTCTATGGTCCACAACAGACTTAAATAAAGGTGTTATAGTTGATGTGTTAAAATGCATATGTAATGTAAGTGTAAACTGAGTGCCGTATGTAGCCATTAAACGTGTATTGGTGATGCAGTGTCCACCTTTTCATCAAAAAGTGGACGTCTGTTATGGAACATATGTAGCTAAGTATCTGTGAAAATATATTGAACGTTAAGTTTAATGAACGGGCAGCTACTGTTGTAGTTGACTGTACATTAAAATATCACTGGTGGAAGCATTTAAATATTTATATGTATCCTGGTGGGGGACTTAATGTATTCGTGTTTTCCGGCAGGGTATTTAAATAGCGGGCCAGTGTTTATTGTGGTGAGGCAGTATTATAGAAATATGTTTTGCCATTTATTATAACCAAGTATAAGGATAAGGTATGAATTTAAAGAAAATAGCTATCGCAAGCAGTGTCTTTGCAGGTATAACAATGGCGCTAACTTGCCATGCTGTGACAGTAACAGCCACTCATACAGTTGAATCAGATGCTGAATTCACAATAGATTGGGTCGACGCTGGGCCAACGACTACAGATGCAAAAGATGGTGAGGTTTGGGGGCACCTTGATATGACTCAAACCAAGGGAACACCAACATTCGGAAAACTCCGCAATCCTCAAGGAGAGACTTCGCCAGGACCGTTGAAGGCGCCATTCAGTTTTACCGGGCCAGATGGTCATACTGCAAGAGCGTACCTTAGTTCATACGGCGCACCGATTCACAACTACGCAGGGGATAACCTTGCTAATGGGGTGAAGGTAGGTAGTGGAACCGGAAACACTCCATTTGTTGTTGGGACAACAAGTCGATTAACTGCAAAAATCTTCGGAGACCAGACATTGGTTCCAGGAGTCTACCGGACAACCTTTGAATTAACTACTTGGACCGACTGATGGAAAATTAACCTGATGAAAGAAGGGGGCTATATGTCCCCTTTGTTGATTTACCAACATAAAATGGTTGTGTTTAAATCAGCCTGGCAGTGAAAAGTAGCCATGAGATTATAAATGTTGCTGCCCAAAAGTTTAAAGAAGCCGTTATCTTTGGGTTACATTACTACCTACAAGAGAAATCTTCCTCGCTAATAAGGCCCTCGCTGTACGCTTACGAAGTTAATACCGTTTTGTCTGTTTTTTAACAAAGAAAATAATCCTGGTGTCACGAACGGTGCAATAGTGGCTCTTCCGCAACTTGGGTGGAGATTTTCATGCCAGTGGACTCATGACCGTAATGTTCCGGGGACCTCATCTTCACAGAAATATTCTGTTCATTAGCATTCCGGTATTCGTATAACTTCTTTCTGTGGAGAGTAAACAATGCCCAGGATGCGATGGACGCTTGATCAGAAAAAACATCACGTTGCCGCATGGCGCGCAAGCGGCCTTACCCGTGAACAGTACTGTGAACTTTACGACATTCCGTTTAAATCCCTGCGCCAGTGGCCGCAGGATGTTGCAAAAGCCGAAAAACGAGCCAGAGCACCTGAAATTATTCCAGTTTCAGTGTCTGGCGCTCCCGGTGCAGACATCATGTGCCTGCATGATGTGTTCTGTCCGGCAGAGAAGACGGTGAACGATGTTTTCAGCCGGGAGAAACATTTCAGTTAATGCATCTTCGACCAGGATACGCGTCAGGTCGGATACAGAAAGGGAGAGTTGCTCGCTCATTATTCCGAGTGCTTCTCTGACACCCTGCGGATAACGGATCTGCAGAGGAGTGGACTGCAACTGGCGGTTATTGAGCAGAGCTTCGCAAATCCGGACCCTGTCAATAGAGAGCATCATGCGGGCAGCAATGCCTGTGCTGTTGGGTTTCATTTCACCTCCGTGCGGTTCATATGTTAAGTCTAAAGAGCGTGTTTACTGAACGGAAACGAGTTATTTCGATCGTTATGATCGAGTGTGTTTCAAGAGTGCTTTTAACTCTGTTTTAAGCGTGAATGAAAAGGATTCGGACAGGACGTGATTTAGCATGCCGCTGGTCTGGCATTATGCTGCAGAGCAGACGGAGTCAGGAGATTGAAAGTATTTCGTTATATAATCTTTTCCTTTTCGGGATGAAATCAATGAGGTTCATATGAAAATTAAACAGCATAAAGAAAAACTGGAGATTATAAGGGATATTATTCGAGAGACGCTGTTGGGTAATGCTGCTCTTATTGTTCTGGCAGCCATGGTTCCGGTTGTACTGGTGAAACCATGGGATTCGATGACATTTATTTTTATGGGGGCCGTGTGTGTTTCTTTTGCAGTCATTCTGTTTTGGCTGGTTTATATAGTTTGTTTGTATATAGGAACGCTTGTAAAGAATATTTTCATAAGGATTTTTGCTTTTTCTATTTGGGCCCTTTCTGCTGAGGGGGCAATTATTTATAACATGATAAAGATATTATCATAGAAAAGTTGTTTATATATTGGCTCTATGTAAAAAGAATGGTACCACTGCCAGAGTCCCCGGCGTTATTTTTATGCGTTGGGGCCATGAATGTTTATTTGGCATCCCTTATCTCGCCCATCAGCAGGCGGATATGCAGCCAGGTGTCATGATCCAGAACAGGTGATGGTGTTACCATGCAAGCACAGTGCCCGATGGCGAGCGGATCAAGGAAGCGTTTTGCATCGCTGGCACTTTCATATTCACCAGTATGGATCAACATCCACCTTTGCCCCAACGCTGATTCGGTGTGAATTGGTTGCGAGAATGCGATTGTGTAAACGTCTTCAATTGTAACGATACGATTATTATCCGCAGTGGCTGCACGGGGGGATAAGTGTTTCATAAAGGGTCTCATAGCGTTAATTTTGAACAAAAATTATTTGTTCAGGAGGAGGATATGAAAATACTGTTCGCTTTTGTCATGAACTGGCTGTTTGTTAACGGACAAATCATGACCCGTTCATCAATGTTTGCGGGTGGCTCGCCTGGTGTGGGGACACGTTCACCCCGCTGAGCAGCCTGGGCCAGTGCACGCAGCAACAATCCGGTGTCAGGAAGAATAATATCAGCGATGCACTGGTTTTTGATTATTCGGCCTGTTATGACGCAGAAGAAGACTCCAGAAAACCGGTTTATGCGAACTGGGGTAGTGGCTCAAACGGCTTTGCCGTCTGTGACGGCAAAGCAGGCTATGGTGCGGCAGGATTCAGAGCGTACAGAGGTAAACCGGGATATTCGGGAAGCATGATCTGGGTCAAAATACGTTGCTGTAAGTTAAAAGTTAATACGCCTTAAATGCATCAGCTTGCTTTGACGATGTAGTTAAAGGCAATGTTTTTGGGGCGCATTTCCGTTGTGCTTCCCTGGGCCCAGTAAGGCATACCGCTGTGATGCCCTTTCAGCCATCCCCCACGCTCATGATAGACACCGGATTGATCGGCCTGATAACTCAGGAGATGTCTGTTCCGATCTCCATCCAGCCCACGTCCGTTGTCCCAGCCACGGATAAAAACACCGCACAAATCCGGCAGCTTACACCCGGGATAAGCACGGGCAAGCTGAGGATACCGGGAGCATGAAAATGACTGCCCGTTCATCACCAGGTAGCCTTGTGGAGGGGTGGCTGATGGCCACGGTATAGGGCTTCCGACAGGGTAGGATTCAAAACCTGCCCACATACCGGATTGGCATGAAAGTATGGCCCCTGTACTGGTGCGGCCTACAAGTCCGTCCGGTGCACACTTTGTGCCTGCCGTAGCTGTTTTATCAAGCTGTAAATACTCCCCGGTTGAAAGACGACCGTCAGACCGGACTGTACCACCACTGACTTTTCCGCCTTTGATTTCCCCGGTGGTTGTGATGCCTTTGCCATTAACCGCGCGTATCCACTGGCTGTCTGTCATGGTGAATCCACCACCATGTGTGATATTCATCCATCCCTTATTGTTTCTGGTGATTAGCCAGCCGTCTTCACTCGTAATATCACCTTTCAGTGTGGCACTCTGACCATTGATATTGCCGGTGTTGTTTATGTTATTCCCGCCCATATTGATTGCGGTATGCATCTGATTCAGTTCAGGACGACCTGCTACCTGAAAACGGTAGAGACGGTCACTTTCCTGCAGGTCATCACCGCTCATGACGACGGCGATGTGACCTGTCGAACAGGTAAGTCCGTAGTCTCCCGGTTTATCTGTCCAGGCTCCGAATGCGCCTGTTGCCGTTCCATTTTTGCTGATAAATCCACCCAGCCCCGGCAACTGACCCGCCACACTACGCAGCCCTTCTTCTTTGATTGTCTGCCCTCCAGTTGAGCAGGTCAGGGCTTCCAGACGCCCGGTGGTCTGGTTACGGCGGATACCGGTGATATAACTCTGACCAAAGGGAGAATGGTTAAACCCCTGTTTCAGATATCCCTGACGAATCAGATCATCAGCCGTGAAATTTGCCGGAAGGCTGCCGCTATGCAGACGGGCATTGTTGTCGGCAATATAGTTTCTGGCTGCGGTATTGTAGGCATCTGCATGATATGCAGCACTCTGGTAAAGCTGCTCATTCAGCCAGTTTTCAATTTCTGAATAAATCATTGGTGTGGCGATACCGATCACAATCAGTCCGGCCAGAATTTCAAACAGAACAAAACCTTTCCTGTGTGAGATGCCATGTGGCATCACCTTTCCGGGGCCAGTGGAAGCTTCCCCGGTGCAGTCGTCGGGTACACAGCCATACGCCATGTTTGTCCCACCGGAGAACTTTTATGCGGGAGCGGACTTTATTGGTGAAGACAAAAGCAGCACCGTCATGCCATGCAGCGTTAAGTTCGTTCTGGACGTACTGTGTCAGTGTGTCGATACCCCGGCGCATATCGACGGGTTTTACGACCAGGAATACGTTATCAGGCGTCAGCATGGCGAAGAGCCCGGAAAACATCGGTTAACTGAGAAGGCTGGCAGCACATCCGGATACCTCCGGGAAGGAAAAGTGTGACAGGCTCATCCGACAATGGTCTGCCATCAGCCATACCGGAATACGGTAGAACTCGAGTACCAGTTGCTGCGCTATTTTCAGCTCCGGTTCTTTTTCACACATCAGACTAATAAATCGGGAAGCATAATTTTCTTCACCCCTGATTATTCTCCAGGGCATCAACCAGCGTCTTACCCGGGACACTGAAGGAAGTCTGGCGGCAGTAGTAACCGGTGGGATCCAGCCTTTACGCCATTTGGCTACAGCATCCCTGACGATGGTTTCACTGCCTGTAAACCCCCGGGACACCATTTCCCGCCATATCCGGCTGGCGTTATAATTACCGCTTTCTCGTTGCTCTTTTAACCACTCCCTCCATGGGTCCAGAAGCCCTCGCTTTGGAGGCCGGGTTGACATTTCAGGGAATGTTCCTGAACGCACCCAGCGACTGACTGTCACACTCGACAGGCCTGTAATACGGGATATTTCCCTGAAACTACATCCCTTGTTATGCAGGGCCATAACCTCTGTCCAACGCTGATGCCGTTTTTTGCGGGTTTGCTGTTTAAGGCGTTCCGGACGACGGAGCGATGCTGCAGACACAGACAGTTCTGGCTCAGGTGATTTCTTTGGTGACAACTCACTGGCAACAAGACGTATCAGAGGTATATGTCTGTACATCATTCGTTCAAGTGCATCGCCAATATTTTTTAGCAGGTGCCATCGTTCGGCCACCTGTCTGGCCTGAGGTGCACCTTCACGTGCTGCTGTCGCATAGACTCCACTGCGATCACGCGAGACAACCTGTATTTCCGGATATTTTCTGAACCAGGTCGCCAGCGTACGCTGATCACGGCCGGGAAGCAGGACGAGGGGACGGTGAGTATCAAGATTGACTATTAACGTACCGTAACGGTGGCCCCGATGCCATGCCCACTCATCAATACCGACATGAGGCGCGCCTGACTGTTTCGTCTCCGGGGTATTGATAACCCTGCGAAGAAGAGTATCAGCACTGCAACGGAGCCCCACTGCCGTTGCTGCCCGTTTCCCGGCCTCACCTCCGGCTATTAATCCCAGTTGACGTTGTAAATTTTGTAACGCCTGTGAAGACTGCTGGTGTGAACTGGCGAAGGGAGCAAGCGACTCGGCAAAAATTTTACGTGAACAAGCCGGGTTACGGCAGTACCAGTGGCGGACGGAAAATACAAGCCATAGCGTCTGCCCTGAGCAGGGTAGATGCTGTATCCGGCGCCGACGACAACTATGAACAGAGTCGCTACGCTTAAAGCATTCAGGACATTGTGCTGTTTTGCGTTTTCCGTGGAGATGGAGGGTTATACCGCCAGAGCTAATAATTTGTCGACTGCATCGCCATCCGCAAGGTAACTGTAGAAGTGTCTTAAGAGAGTGCATTACGTTGCCCATAACTTAAAACAGCTTAGATCCTTGCTCACCAGAAAGTTTCATCCATTTTCTTCCACCCAAGTTGCGGAAGAGCCACTATTGCACCGTTCGTGACACTTGAAATCTCTTTGGAGAACATTAGGGGCGGTTTGCCCTACCTCTCCTCTGTAAGAGCGGTATCGCTTGACCTTAATCGCTGCTTTAAGTGAGAGGGTTCCCATCAGGCGCTGAACAGCTTTATGGTTAATCTGTTTCCCTTCTCGATGAAGAGACAGCGTTACCCTACGGTATCCGTATCGGCCTCTATTCTCGTGATAAATCTCACCAATACGCTTTTTAACGTCCGCATACTTGTCAGGCTTGCTGAGAGCCTTTAGATGGTAATAAAACGTACTGCGCGGTATCTCCGCAGCCCTGAGAAGCTCATCAAGAGGATAAAACTGCCTTAGCTCGTTGAGTACTTTCACTTTTTCGTGGGATGAGCTAAGGCTTTCAGCTTTTTTAGATACATAAGCCGCGTTTCAAGAAATCGAACTTGCCTTTCAAGATCCTCAATGCGTCGGTCTTTTGACAGCTCCAATGCTGATGCCGCTTTTTCTGGATCAACTGATATTGCAATGTTTCTTTTGGTGCCAATCTTGAGCGCGCGTAAACCAGATTCTCCGCGCTCTTCATAGACCTTCAGCCACCTGGCTACAGAACCACTACCAGCAAGCATAAAGTGAGCAGCAGCCTGATTAAGGGACATGTGCTGCTCGATCACAGCTTTCACGACCTTAATACGCAACTCTGGATCAGCACTAACGCCTTTAGGTTTGGGAATTAAACCTTTTTCTCCATGTTTTTCATAGAGGGCAACCCATGTGTCCTGACCTGGGTTCGGGGGACACCAAAACGTGCCGAGATGATCCTGTAACCATCATCAGTTGTGAAGTAGTGATTCACGACTTCAAGGCGCTTTTCAAAAGGGTATTTTGGCTTTGACATATTAGGGGCTATTCCATTTCATCGTCCAACAAAATGGGTGCAGTACACGGACAACGCTGTCGCAGTGCTGACGGAACTGCTGACGCGTGCTTATCCTTGTCCGCCGCTGACACCATGTATACCAGCCGCTGCGGGCCACCCGGAGCACACGGCACATTGCTTTGATGCTGAACTCCGCCTAGTGTTTTCAATAAAGACATACTTCATTTCAGGCGCTTCGCGAAGTATGTCGCGGCCTTTTGGAGGATGGCCAGCTCTTCATCCCGTTCTGCCAGCTGGCGTTTGAGACGTGCAATCCCGGTGGACATATCCAGCTCACGTTCAGAAGAACGTCTGTGGATGTTGCTGTTTACTGCGCCAGTTGTAGAGCTGTGATTCATACAGGCTGAGTTCACAGGCTGCGGCAGCAACACCGATGCGTTCAGCAAGTTTCAGGGCTTCACTGCGAAATTCAGGCGAATGCTGTTTATGTGCTTTTTTGCTGGTTGATACAGATTTTGTCATGTGAGTAACCTCTGACTGAGAGTTTACTCACTTAGCCGCGAGTCCACTATTGCTGGGTAAGATCACAACGCTGGAAACGGAATGACCGTGGTCAACAACTTGTTTTACCACTTCAATTTTGAACGCTTCGGGATAAGGCTTACCGCTTATGGGCACCTCTCTTTAATTAACCTTAAATGAGTCTGGGTGTCTGTTAAACACGTGGCGATTCACGCATCTAAAAGTTCAGCAACCAATAATAACAAAAAAAAATAACAAATCTTTCTAATGAAAACATCATAAAAACCTCACATCTTCTGCAAATACCATTAACGAAGCTAATATAACCAATAGCAATGATTTTAATATATCTGCCTATTAGTTTAGTATTGTCCTCTCATTTAAACCAAATAACAGGAAGAATTCTTTATGCTCAAAAGAAATTGTGTGTATTCGATATTAGCTCTTACCTTCATGGCAACGAGTACTCATGCAGCCCCCCATAATGGAGTGACTTATGAAAGCCTTGAAAAAGGGAAGTTTAGTGATTTAAGTAGTTTTTTGAAAACAATCAATCTTTATGATAAAGATAATAATTTAATTGATAATGGGAAGCAACTTGACATAAGTAAAGCTGAAAACAAATATCTTTTTTACACATTAAAGACAAACAAACAAGCAGGTCTCTCTCCTGAAGGTTTTGGCACGACATTGAGTTCAATCGCAACTTATTATGATTATGCAAAAGAACAAGCTTACTTTGTAGATAAAGAGTCTAAAAAAATCCTATTATCATCCGATGGTTTAGGGAATGTAATGGTCATTGGACCTGATGGATATGGTTATACAAAACATATACCTGAAATTAGTGAATACTTGTACAAGCTCAAGATAAATGGACCTCGTGGAAATGCTGTTGACATGGAACTATCCGGAGAGGATATCAAAGCAATTTACTCTGATATGTCATATCTTGGTAGCGGTAAAACGGAGACAGGGGGAAGAGCATCTGCTACAGGAGTTGATTCGACCTCATTAGGATATAATAGTATCGCTAATCACTCTAATAGCATAGCCCTTGGCGCGAACTCAGTCACAACACGCTCAAATGAAGTCAGTATAGGCACAAAAAATGGAGAAACTCGCATAATTGGTGGTGTTTCTGATGGGAAATTAACAACAGATGCTGCTACAGTTGGCCAACTGTATCACGAATATTCGATTGAAAAAGTAGCCCGTATTGAAGGTGATGCACAAACACTAAAATCAGCAAACACTTATACAAATAAGCAAGTGAATGCGCTGGAGCAAAATACCAATCAACAACTTCAACATGAAGCAACTGCCCGTATCGAAGGTGATGCACAAACACTAAAATCAGCAAACACTTATACAAATAAGCAAGTGAATGCGCTGGAGCAAAATACCAATCAACAGTTTCGTCAATTACGAGATCAGATAAATAAAAATAGAAAACGTTCAGATGCCGGCATTGCAGGTGCAATGGCCATGACAGCAATACCAATGATTGATGGTAAACAGTATTCTTTCGGCATGGCTGCAAGTAATTATCGTGATGAACAGGCTATTGCCGCTGGTATAATTTTTCGCACCAGCGAAAACACCGTCGTCAGACTAAACACCTCATGGGATACACAACATGGAACAGGCGTTGCCACAGGCATGTCCATTGGATGGTAAAATATGAACGACAACAAAATGGTAAATATTTAGTTCCTAATGAAATGGTACAACAATCTTCACCATACCAAAAGGGTATCATATCACAGGATGATTATCCTGAGCTAATAATTGCTAACGTAATGTTAAACTTTATTGTAATGCACATTGTAAAATAATCATCCACTACACAACTTCTATATTCCAACTACAGCATATTACGACTTCCATAACAGGAAGTCGTTTTTTTACCAGCATTAGGCGTCAACAAATTGCTTACGGAATGCATGGGCGTTGTTGCCCCCCTCCGAGGACTCAGTCTGTATGAAGGCGCACTTCAGCAGACTTCCCCTGAACGTGAGCCGGAGATATCCTCCGGGATTGCACGTCTCAAACGCCAGCAGGCAAAATGGGATGAAGAGCTGGCCATCCTCTAAAAGGCCGCGACATACTTCGCGAAGCGCCTGAAAAGAAGTATGTCTTTATTGAAAAACATCAGGCGGATTTCAGCATCAAAGCAATGTACCATGTGCTCGGGGTGACCCGCAGCGACTGGTATATGTGATATCAGCGGCGAACAAGTATAAGTACACGTCCAACGTGGGCGAAAGACATCACTGGCGCTGACAACATACTTATATACGGATGAAGGCGGGCTGTATCTGGCAGTAAGCACGTGCCGTTATTAGCAGCTCAATGTTACCACGCAGACGGTGCAACTGGCCTGAGATTCTCTGCGGATGGCGCTGCTAAAGCAGCATAATCTGCGTGTAAAGCTTCTCTCATTCGCTGACAGTGGAATATATCCACGGAGAATACTTTAGCTAGGAAACAATGCGGGCTACGGTGTTTAATTATATCGAATGTGATTACACTCGCTGGCGACAGCACAGTTGGTGTAGCGGTTTCTGTCCGGAACAATCTGAAAACCAGCCCCCAGCTTAGGGGGAGGGACCATCTTACGTGGGTAAGATCACTCAATTGTTACCTGGCAGAACAAGCATCACAAGACATTGCAGACTGTGCACTTACGTTGAGTTCAGGTGGAAAGCCGCTTCTACAGTGACCTGTTTTATGCTGAAATCGAATAGACCATGCGGATATCCATCAACAGGCTTGCTGGAGCAGTGGTCTTGTATCTTTTGTTTTGTCAGTAATATTTATCTTTTGTAAAAAGCAAATATAAATTATTCTCATTTTTGTTTGTGTTTGTGTATTTTCTTGCCGATTAACATGATCGGAGATTAGTAATATGCGAATAACCATTTTGGCTTCCGTCGTCATTCCCTGTCTCGGGTTTTCAGCCAGTTGCATGGCCGCAGAGGATGTGATGATTGTCTCGGCATCCGGCTATGAGAAAAAACTGACTAATGCAGCCGCCAGTGTATCCGTGATCAATCAGGAGGAATTGCAGTCCAGTCAGTACCACGATCTGGCAGAGGCACTGAGATCAGTGGAGGGGGTAGATGTTGAAAGTGGTACGGGTAAAACCGGTGGGCTGGAAGTCAGCATTCGTGGAATGCCAGCCAGTTACACGCTGATACTAATTGATGGTGTCCGTCAGGGCGGGAGCAGGGACGTGACTCCCAACGGTTTTTCTGCCATGAATACAGGGTTCATGCCTCCTCTGGCCGCGATTGAGCGTATTGAGGTTATCAGAGGGCCTATGTCCACACTGTATGGCTCTGATGCAATGGGCGGTGTGGTGAATATCATTACCAAAAAGAATGCAGACAAATGGCATTCTTCCATCAACGCAGGGCTGAATCAGCAGGAAAGCAACAAATGGGGCAATAGCAGCCAGTTTAATTTCTGGAGCAGTGGCCCCCTTGTAGATGATTCTGTCAGCCTGCAGATCCGCGGCAGCACACAGCAGCGTCAGGGCTCATCGGTCACATCCCTGAGCGACACAGCAGCCACGCGTATTCCTTATCCCACGGAGTCACAGAATTATAATCTTGGGGCGCGTATTGACTGGAAGACTACGGAACAAGATATGCTCTGGTTTGATATGGATACCACTCGACAGCGTTATGATAACCGGGATGGTCAACTGGGCAGTCTGACAGGGGGATATGACCATACTCTGCGCTATGAGCGAAACAAAATTTCAGCTGGCTATGATCATGCTTTCACCTTCGGTACTTGGAAATCGTATCTGAACTGGAACGAGACGGAAAATAAAGGTCGTGAGCTTGTACGTAGTGTACTGAAGAGCGACAAATGGGGGCTTGCCGGTAAACCGCGGGAGCTTAAGGAGTCTAACCTTATCCTGAATTCATTGCTGCTTACCCCTCTGGGAGAATCTCATCTGGTTACTGTGGGGGGAGAGTATCAGAGTTCGTCCATGAAAGATGGGGTTGTCCTTGCCAGCACAGGTGAAACTTTCCGACAGAAAAGCTGGTCGGTATTTGCTGAGGATGAGTGGCATCTTACGGATGCTCTTGCGCTGACAGCAGGCAGTCGCTATGAACATCATGAGCAGTTCGGGGGACACTTCAGTCCGCGTACATATCTGGTCTGGGACGTGACCGATGCCTGGACGCTGAAAGGCGGTGTGACCACGGGATATAAGGCTCCCAGCATGGGACAGTTACATAAGGGGATCAGCGGCGTATCCGGGCAGGGACGTACGAATCTACTAGGTAACCCCGAACTGAAGCCGGAAGAGAGTGTAAGTTATGAAGCGGGGGTATATTACGATAACCTCGCCGGTCTGAATACTAATATTACAGGCTTTATAACAGACTTCTCCAACAAGATTGTCTCTTATTCCATTGATGATAACACCAACAGCTATACAAACAGCGGAAAGGCCCGCTTACATGGTGTGGAATTTGCCGGCACATTGCCACTGTGGTCAGAGGATGTCACTCTATCGTTGAATTACACTTGGACTCAAAGTGAACAACGTGATGGTGATAACAAAGGTGCACCACTGAGCTATACTCCTGAACACATGGTGAATGCGAAACTGAACTGGCAGATCACCGAAGAAGTTGCCTCATGGCTGGGAGCTCGCTATCGCGATAAAACTCCACGCTTCGCCCAGAATTATTCGTCGCTGAGTGCTGTACAGAAGAAAGTGTATGATGAGAAAGGAGAATACCTGAAAGCCTGGACTGTGGTGGATGCTGGTATGTCGTGGAAGGTGACGGACACCCTGGCGCTGAATGCTGCTGTGAATAATGTGCTCAACAAGGATTACAGTGATGTGAGCCTGTACCGTGCCGGCAGCAGCACACTTTATGCCGGTGATTACTTCCAGACGGGAGCCTCGACAACGGGCTATGTGATACCTGAGCGAAATTACTGGATGTCGCTGAACTATCAGTTCTGATAACAATAAAAATCCATTACTGACGGTAGCATACGTTGTCACTGTAGCTCTAGGCGGAACAGTGGCAACGTTTTAAGGTTAAGTGAATTTCCGACCCGCTAATGAGATTTCGGTAAATGTTAACGGAGAGATGTATTTACGCTCATTTATTGGTGAGATTTACGTTTCTGCCTCCGTGAGCGCACTGAACGCAATTTATCCGTTAGCAGGCATGAAAATGGCAAAAGCTCAAAGAGCGTAGTGTTAACCGTAAAATCCAGTTACTCTTTGCCCTCGTATCCATCGAGATAAACCGCAGAAATGGTGTCTGCCATTAGTTTCATTTTTTTCGGCGAAGGCATATCGCTGTTTGTGTATTTTCTGCCAGCAAAGGTTGTTGTACTCTGGAGTGAATGAAAAAATTTTTCTGAGTGGAATTCTTTTACACGTTGCTGTGCCATTTCTGCTGATACTCCGGCTGCTTTGTCTTTCACCCCCATATCCCGGAATTGCTGAAAGAATGGGATCATCATTCGTATGGTGTCTGCTTTCTGAGTGTAGAAGTTAGGATCAAAACCATCATCTGAAGCATAAACATAATGCCGGGTATGTCGTTCCAGGCTGGTCTTTGGTGTGCATCCTGTAAGAGCGATAGTTGCAGTTATCAAAGGGATCAGAAGCAGCCTGACGGAAGAAAATCTCATGAGCATCTCCTTATCTTTAATCACTTGTTCTCATTGCGTTATATAATATATCCATCGGGTAATGACTCCAACTTATTGATAGTGTTTTATGATCAGATAATGCCCGATGACTTTGTCATGCAGCTCCACCGAT
>NZ_PTRU01000039.1:0-30106 GCF_002965245.1 Escherichia sp. MOD1-EC6021
TTTTTCGTCTTGCGACGTTAAGAATCCGTATCTTCGAGTGCCCACACAGATTGTCTGATAAATTGTTAAAGAGCAGTTGCGACGCGGCTTTCAGCTCACTGTCGCGAGGTGGCGTATATTACGCTTTCCTCTTTCAGAGTCAACCCTGAATTTCAGGATTTTTCTCTTCAACCGAACCGGCTGTTTGTGTGAAGTGATTCACATCCGCCGTGTCGATGGAGGCGCATTATAGGGAGTTCTCCGCAGGCCGCAATAGAAAAATTGCAGAAAAATGACTGACTGCTGCATTCCCCAGCAAAACCCCGCTTTATACCTTTTTACGCACAGAGTTATCCACAATCATCAATGTAATTTCTGTATTTTTCCCACGGTAAACACTGTCAAAATTGTGATCACCATTGAAAGAGAAAAATTCGCGAGCGTTGCGCAAACGTTTTCGTTACAATGCGGGCGAAAAATAAGGATGCCCCGTTAGGGGCGTTAGCTGAGTTTTTCGCGAAAAATTCAGCTAACGCTCTCTGTAATAGTCAAATCCAGGGGATTTACCATGCAACAACGTCGTCCAGTCCGCCGCGCTCTGCTCAGTGTTTCTGACAAAGCCGGTATCGTCGAATTCGCCCAGGCACTTTCCGCACGCGGTGTGGAGCTGCTGTCTACAGGGGGCACTGCTCGTCTGTTAGCAGAAAAGGGTCTGCCGGTAACCGAAGTTTCCGATTACACCGGTTTCCCGGAGATGATGGATGGACGCGTGAAGACCCTGCATCCAAAAGTGCATGGTGGCATTCTGGGCCGTCGCGGCCAGGACGATGCCGTTATGGAAGAACATCAGATCCAACCTATCGATATGGTGGTTGTTAACCTCTATCCGTTCGCCCAGACCGTGGCCCGTGAAGGTTGCTCTCTGGAAGATGCGGTTGAGAACATCGATATCGGTGGTCCAACGATGGTGCGCTCCGCCGCCAAGAACCATAAAGATGTCGCAATCGTGGTGAAGAGCAGCGACTACGACGCCATTATTAAAGAGATGGATGCCAACGAAGGATCGCTGACGCTTGCAACCCGTTTCGATCTCGCTATCAAAGCCTTCGAACACACCGCCGCCTACGACAGCATGATTGCCAACTACTTCGGCAGCATGGTTCCGGCTTATCACGGTGAAAGCAAAGAGGCCGCCGGTCGCTTCCCGCGTACGCTGAACCTGAACTTCATTAAGAAGCAGGATATGCGCTACGGCGAGAACAGCCACCAGCAGGCTGCCTTCTATATAGAAGAGAATGTGAAAGAAGCCTCCGTTGCCACCGCAACCCAGGTTCAGGGTAAAGCCCTCTCTTATAACAACATCGCCGATACCGATGCGGCGCTGGAGTGCGTGAAAGAGTTCGCCGAGCCGGCATGTGTGATTGTGAAGCACGCCAACCCTTGCGGTGTGGCTATCGGCAATTCCATTCTTGATGCTTACGATCGCGCGTATAAAACCGACCCCACCTCGGCGTTCGGCGGCATTATCGCCTTTAACCGCGAGCTGGATGCTGAAACCGCACAGGCCATCATTTCTCGTCAGTTTGTCGAAGTGATTATTGCGCCGTCCGCCAGCGAAGAAGCGTTGAAAATCACCGCCGCTAAACAGAACGTACGTGTCCTGACCTGCGGTCAGTGGGCCGAGCGTGTTCCAGGCCTTGATTTCAAACGCGTGAACGGTGGTCTGCTGGTTCAGGATCGCGATCTGGGGATGGTCGGTGCGGAAGAACTGCGCGTCGTCACCAAACGTCAGCCGACTGAACAGGAACTGCGTGATGCACTGTTCTGCTGGAAAGTGGCGAAGTTCGTGAAATCCAACGCTATCGTCTATGCCAAAAACAATATGACCATCGGTATTGGCGCGGGCCAGATGAGCCGCGTGTACTCCGCGAAAATCGCCGGTATTAAAGCTGCCGATGAAGGCCTGGAAGTGAAAGGTTCCTCGATGGCTTCTGACGCGTTCTTCCCGTTCCGCGACGGTATTGATGCCGCCGCCGCTGCGGGCGTGACCTGCGTAATCCAGCCTGGCGGTTCTATCCGTGATGACGAAGTAATTGCCGCCGCCGACGAGCACGGTATTGCGATGCTCTTCACCGACATGCGCCACTTCCGCCATTAATGGAGCGACAGATGAAAGTATTAGTCATTGGTAACGGCGGGCGCGAGCACGCGCTGGCCTGGAAAGCGGCCCAGTCGCCGCTGGTTGAGACTGTTTTTGTTGCTCCGGGTAACGCAGGTACTGCGTTGGAACCCACGCTGCAAAACGTCGCTATCGGCGTGACCGATATCCCGGCGCTGCTGGATTTCGCACAAAACGAAAAGATCGATCTGACCATCGTCGGCCCGGAAGCACCGCTGGTGAAAGGCGTGGTCGATACTTTCCGCGCCGCCGGGCTGAAAATCTTCGGCCCAACCGCAGGTGCCGCGCAACTTGAAGGCTCGAAAGCGTTTACCAAGGATTTCCTGGCCCGCCATAAGATCCCTACGGCGGAATACCAGAACTTCACCGAGGTCGAACCTGCGCTGGCGTATCTGCGTGAAAAAGGCGCGCCCATCGTTATTAAAGCTGACGGTCTGGCTGCCGGGAAAGGCGTTATCGTGGCGATGACGCTGGAAGAAGCGGAAGCGGCTGTTCACGATATGCTGGCGGGCAACGCTTTTGGCGACGCGGGTCATCGCATCGTTATCGAAGAGTTCCTCGATGGCGAAGAAGCGAGCTTTATCGTGATGGTGGACGGCGAGCATGTGCTGCCGATGGCCACCAGTCAGGACCACAAACGCGTAGGTGATAAAGATACCGGGCCGAACACGGGCGGGATGGGCGCTTACTCCCCTGCACCAGTGGTGACCGATGAGGTTCATCAGCGCACCATGGAACGTATCATCTGGCCAACCGTGAAAGGCATGGCAGCGGAAGGCAGCACCTACACCGGTTTTCTCTACGCGGGCCTGATGATCGACAAACAGGGCAATCCGAAGGTTATCGAATTTAACTGCCGCTTTGGCGATCCGGAAACCCAGCCGATTATGCTACGCATGAAGTCCGATCTGGTTGAGCTTTGCCTGGCGGCCTGTGAAGGTACGCTTGACGAGAAAACGTCCGAGTGGGATGAACGCGCTTCTCTCGGCGTGGTGATGGCTGCGGGTGGATATCCGGGCGATTACCGCACCGGCGATGTGATCCACGGCCTGCCGCTGGAAGAAGCGTCTGACGGCAAAGTGTTCCACGCGGGCACAAAACTGGCGGATGACGAGCAGGTGGTAACCAGCGGCGGGCGCGTACTGTGCGTCACCGCGCTGGGTCATACCGTGGCAGAAGCGCAGAAACGCGCTTATGCCTTAATGACCAATATCCATTGGGACGATTGCTTCTGCCGGAAGGATATCGGCTGGCGCGCCATCGAACGCGAGCAGAACTAACGCGACAGTTTTGCCAATAGCGTTTTGCGCGTAATCCCTAACTGACGGGCGGCTTCGGTTTTGTTGCCGCCCGTTTTCTCCAGCGCCGCCAGAATCACTTCTTTTTCGACTTCCACCAGCGGCTGAATATCCTGACTTTGCACCAGCGGGATCGGCGTACTGGCAATCGCCAGCGGCAGCTCGCGTTCGGAAATATATTCCCCGGTCAGCAGCACCACCGCCCGTTCCACCGCGTTTTCCAGTTCACGAATATTTCCCGGCCAGTCGTAGTGAATCAGCAGATCCATCGCCTGGGGCGTAAACCCTTTTACCGCCTTGCGATTGCGTTCGGCAAAGCGCTGCAGAAAATGACCAGCCAGCAGAGGAATATCTTCCCGCCGCTGACGCAGCGGCGGTACTTCAATCGCCACCACATTCAGGCGATAGTAGAGATCCTGGCGAAAACGCCCGGCATTCACCTCAGCGGCAAGATCGCGATGAGTCGCCGCAATCAGCCGGACATCAACCGAGATAGTCTGATTGCTGCCGACACGCTGAACTTCGCGCTCCTGAATCGCACGCAGCAGACGAACCTGCATCATCGGCGAGATATCGCCAATTTCATCGAGAAACAGCGTGCCGCCGTCCGCCTCAACAAAGCGCCCTTCCCGCCGTTTGTCGGCTCCGGTAAACGCCCCTTTTTCGTGACCGAACAATTCAGATTCCAGTAAGGATTCGTTGAGTGCCGCACAGTTGAGCGTTACCAGCGGCTTTTCACTCCGTGCGCTACTGGCGTGAATCGCCCTGGCGACCAGCTCTTTACCGGTGCCGGAATCGCCGTGGATCAGCACCGTGGCTTCCGATGGCGCGACGAGGGCAATTTCACTGAGCAGGTGCTGCATCGCCGGGCTTTTACCGACCATACCGAACTGGCTGGCAGACACCGCAGGCGTTTCAGCATCAACACTGTGCGTATGCGCAAGCGCCTTTTCCAGGGTTGCCTGCAGGTTATCGAAATCCAGCGGCTTGATGAGATAATCCAGCGCCCCGGTTTTCAACGCCTCTACCGCCGTCTCGACGCTGGAGTACGCGGTCATAATCAGTACCGGAATTGCCGGATTTAACGCTTTGATCTCTTTCAGCGTGGCGATGCCATCCATCTCTGCCATTCGCACATCACAAAGCACAAGATCAAAAACCTGTTCCCGCACTTGCTCCAGCGCCTGTCGCCCGCTGTTCGCCAGCGCGACGTTATAGCCCCAGCCGCGCAGCAATGCCTGCAAGATAGTGCAGTGGCTAATGTCATCATCCACCACCAGAATATCGATATTATCGTGCGTCATCCTTGTGGGTCCTTACGCGTAATATTGACCGGAAGCCAGAGGGTGAACGTTGCACCTTTCCCCTCCTGGCTTACGACCTGAATTGTACCACCGTGTTGTTCAACAATATTATGCACAACCGCCAGCCCCAGTCCGGTGCCTTCGGCTTTGGTGGTGAAGTACGGGGTGAAGATAGCTTCAAGCTGATCCGCCGCAATTCCCTTACCGCTGTCGGTTACGCTTATTTTAACGCCTGCGCTGCTTTCGCTGGCCGTCACGCTAATCACGCCATGCTGACCAATAGCCTGAATAGCATTGAGATAGAGATTCAACAGGACCTGAGTCAGTCGGTCCGGATCGGCCTGTATCTCCGGCAATGCGTCGTTGGCGGTAAAGCGTAATTGGATCTCCCTACTGTTTGCATCTTGGCTTACCAGTTGTAATGAGTGGTTAATCAGCGTGTTGAGATCCACCGCCTGCAAAGCCAGATGCGTTGGCTTAACCAGCTCCAGCAGCTCGCTTACCACGCGGTTTAAACGGTCGGCTTCTTTCGCCATCACCTGCGCCAATTGATGTGCTTCTCCTCCTGCTGGTGCGCGTTCGGCAAAATATTTCGCCAGCCCTTTAATCGAGGAAAGAGGGTTACGGATTTCATGGGCGACGCCTGCGGCCAGATGTCCCAGCGCCACCAGCTTCTCTTTGCGCTTCATTTCATCCTGTAACAGCTGGCGCGAGCGAAGATAGCGGCGATACCAGAAGAATGACAACACGCTTGCCAGCAAGACCGTCGCCAGGGCGAAGAGGATAATCAGGGTGTTTCTCTGCTCACGCTCTTCGGCACTCACAATGTTACTGGCGTCGAAAGCGATAAAAATTGCTTGTGGTGTCGCGGCATACTGCTGCATATGGCGCATCCGGTGCATTCCAGCAGCAAACATCGGTTGAAACTGGCGATAAATTTCCAGAACAGGCTCGCCGTCTGCGCTATCGATCCGCCGCCACGCTTCTTCGTCTCCCGGATGTAACTGCTGCATTTCCTGCGGGGAATAAAGCTGTTTTCCCACCATGCCGGAGTTGCTATGCATCACGATTGTTCCTTGTTCATCCGTGACCGCAAACCAACGCACTCCTGGCTGCCCAGCCATTTCTTCCAGTAAAGCCTGCTGCTGCGCATGATGCATGCGCATCCCCATACCGACGCGCGAGCCGGATTCGAGAGCGCGGATAAGTACACTGCCTTTTTCCAGCAGAGTTTGTCTGGCGGCGGCAGTCTCGCGCCCATAATCGCGAATCACGGTCACTGCAAACAACCCCACCAGCCCAACAATGACTACGGGAAGGATCGCGCTTAACCATTTTGCTAAGGCATCTTTTGATCGCTGCATAAAACGCATCTTCTTCTTTGCCTGTTCATCCCTTTTTGACAGCAGAAATCATGCCATCTTTTATTAGCACTTACCCTGCGCTTTAACACAAAGGCTTAAGTTTCAATGAGTAAAAATGACTCGCTACACACAGCAGGCGAGTCATTTTTACTCGTTTATCATGTCATATTGCCCGTCATATCAGCGTTTCGCCGTTGGCACGAAAGATGCAATACCCGAAGTAAGACAACCACTGGAGGATTAACCATGAAACGGAACACGAAAATTGCCCTGGTGATGATAGCGCTTTCAGCAATGGCGATGGGATCGACATCTGCATTTGCTCACGGCGGACACGGTATGTGGCAGCAAAATGCCGTGCCTTTAACCAGCGAACAACAGACGGCGTGGCAGAAAATCCATAATGACTTTTACGCTCAAAGCAGCGCACTACACCAGCAACTGGTGACGAAGCGTTATGAATACAATGCCCTGTTGGCCGCTAACCCACCGGATAGCAGCAAAATTAACGCGGTCGCCAAAGAGATGGAGAATTTGCGTCAGTCGTTAGATGAGTTACGGGTGAAACGAGATATTGCGATGGCTGAAGCGGGTATTCCGCGCGGTACCGGAATGGGCATGGGTTACGGCGGCTGCGGTGGTGGCGGTCATATGGGGATGGGTCACTGGTAAATCAGAACGTTTTCTCGTTGGGTTGCCAGCGACAGAAATCAGAGTTTGCCACTAACAGTAATTGCGAACCTTCGGGCGCTTCCAGCCATGCCACGCTGACATCAACAGAAGAGCGGCTCTGGCGGCGCTCGATATGCGCTATCGCCTGCGAATCTAAATCAGGTTTAATGGTTTGCCCTTCGCAGGTGGTCACGGTCTGTTCCATCGCATGCCAGCGCCCCTGGCGCAGCACGACTCTCCCCTGACGTAAGGCATCGCTAATCTGGCGGATCTGATCAGCACGATAACGGTATAAATCGATTTGGTCGTTAGAAAGCTGCTGTTTTTCCCCGTCGGATTCACGTTGCATAAAGCTCAGATCGCCGCGATCGTCAAAACGCGCGCGAATATTCACCGGCGGTTTGCTGTAAACATTGATATTGATAAGCGTGAGGTTATCGCCCTGCCAGCGATACTCTCGTGTCGTGGTATCGCCACTGCGCCACGGGCTAAACACAGCAAGCAGATGCACATTATTGCCACTGTCTTTTCGCCAGATACGTACCGCGCCCTGATCTTCAGCAAATCCACTGGCGGTAAAGGGAGGAAGTGAAGAGTTGTGACTACAGGCAGTGAGAAACAGAGCGCCCGCCAGCATCAATGATCGACGCCAGAAAGACAAAAGGGGTGAAACCACCCCTTCGTTAAAACTGTTCACTGCCACGCAATCTTACTTAACTGCGTCTTTCAGTGCCTTGCCAGAAACAAATGCCGGCACGTTAGCTGCGGCAATTTTGATTTCTTTACCGGTCTGCGGGTTGCGGCCAGTACGCTCAGCGCGGTGGTTCACTTTGAAGGTACCGAAACCAACCAGTTGTACAGCATCGCCTTCTTTCAGAGACTCAGTAATTGCAGCCAGAGTGGACTCCAGAGCAGCTTTAGCCTGGGTTTTGGACAGTTCTGCTTTCTCTGCAATTACATCAATCAGTTGAGTCTTGTTCATAAGTTATCCTTACAATGTGTTTATCGCTTGCTAAGCATCGAGTGCGACGGAAATGCCAGAATAGCACTCTCCTGCATACACGCACCGATAGCCACTTTTTTTCGCCCCCCAAATGTAGACCAGACGGGGGGCGAAAGGGAAGACTCCAGGTATGACAAATCAGGCGTTAAATCACGTTTTCTGGTCTTATTGCTGAAAAATTATACCAATATTGCTCTCGCCCGCCTCACGCAGGTCTGCCCTAAGGCCTTTTATCAGCTCGATATCGCGTTCTTCGCACTCAGCTAAAAGTCGGAATATTTCCCACTGAATGTCCCACTCTTGCTCTACAGCTGGGTTTTCTTTGAGCTCTTCATCGCTCATTTCACGGCCAGCCTGAGTCATTTCCAGCATCGCCACGGTCGTGATGGAGGTCTTACTCACTTCTACCGCGTGTTCGAGCGTTTCGCCACTTAAACGCGAATGGACCAGTTCACTTAACGCCACGCAAGCATCGATTGCCGGATAAACGCCGTACAGATCGAAATCGTCGGCTGAAGGAATCGCTTCTTCAAATTTCTCCAGTTGGCTATCGAAATTCACTTTTGCGTCTTTGACGGTCAGTGTTTCCCAGATGAGATCGAGAATGCGGCGGTAAATTTGCCCATCACCAAAACCGGTTTGCTGGCAGAACATGGCGTAATTGGGGTACATGCGTTCGCATAAGCAAGCCATGAAAGTGACGTGCTGCCAGCTTTCCAGGCGCTCCAGACGCAGATGAATTGGGTTTTGTAACATGTTGAGTTCTCAAATACGGAAATTATCCGCAGTTTACCTGAATTAGGGCTGATTTGCTGTATAGCGCACGAACGCCGGACGTTCCGAAGCCACCGCGTCTGCCCAGCGCGTTGGCTCCGGCAGACGATAGCCTTTCATGCAGCGTTGTACCCAGGCCAGCGCACTATCCATGCTGACACGATGGCCAGTTGCGATAAATAGCGGGTTACAGCGCGCTTTACTGCGCCAGACCCAGGCCAGCTGCTCGCCTTTATCCATCAACGGTGCCAGCGCGCCCGGTTCGCTGGAGAGCGGCTCGAATTTACCGCATAACCGCTTTTTCGCTACGCCAATGGTCGGTACGTCCACTAATAAGCCCAAATGGCTGGCAACGCCAAGACGGCGCGGATGCGAGATCCCATGACCATCGACAAACACTAAATCCGGCTTTTGCGACAGCATCTTCCACGCTGCCAGCAGCGCAGGATATTCGCGGAAGGAAAGAAAACCTGGAATGTAAGGCATGGTGGTGGCGATGCGTGCCACTTTATACTCCACCAGCTCAAGAGAGGGGTATTTCAGCAGCACCATCGCCGCTCGCGTCACTTCTCCGCCCTGCTCAAACCCGACATCGGCTCCGGCGATCAGATCCGGCGGATCTTTATCAAGTCGATCCTCACGGATCACAGAAGAAGCCAGTTCGATTTGTTGAGCGCGTAATGACGCGAGATCCATAATCACTCCTTAGCGGTGATATTGTTCAGACAACCGATGCACAGCCTCCACAAACACGCCAGCATGTTCTGGCGGCACATCCTGATGAATGCCGTGACCAAGGTTAAAGACATGACCTTCGCCGTGACCGAAACCTGCAAGTATAGTCGCGACTTCTTCTTCAATGCGGGCAGGTGGCGCGTATAGCATCGACGGATCCATATTACCCTGCAGCGCGACTTTATTGCCCACGCGGCGGCGCGCATCGGCGATATCCGTTGTCCAGTCGAGACCCAGCGCATCGCAACCCGTTTCCGCCATAGCTTCCAGCCACTGTCCACCGCCTTTGGTAAACAGGGTGACCGGTACACGGCGACCGTCGTTTTCACGCAGTAAACCATCAACTATTTTATGCATGTAATAGAGCGAGAACTGTTGATAATCGCGCCCGGTGAGCACGCCGCCCCAGGTATCGAAGATCATCACGGCCTGAGCACCAGCTTTAATTTGCGCATTCAGATACAAAGTGACGCTTTTCGCCAGTTTATCGAGCAGAGCATGCAGCGCCTGTGGATCGGCATACATCATCTTTTTGATCACGGTGAACGCTTTGCTGCTGCCACCTTCCACCATATAGGTCGCCAGCGTCCACGGGCTGCCGGAAAAACCAATCAGCGGCACTTCGCCTTTCAGTTCGCGGCGAATAGTACGCACCGCGTTCATCACATAACCCAGCTCATCTTCCGGGTCCGGAATTGGCAGTTTATCAACGTCAGCTTTGCAGGTGACTGGCGAGGTAAAACGCGGACCTTCTCCGGCTTCAAAATAGAGCCCTAACCCCATCGCGTCCGGCACGGTGAGGATATCGGAAAAGAGGATCGCCGCATCCAGCGGATAGCGACGCAGCGGTTGCAAAGTCACTTCGCACGCCAGCTCTGCATTTTTGCACAGCGACATAAAATCGCCCGCCTGGGCGCGCGTGGCTTTATATTCCGGTAGATAGCGACCCGCCTGGCGCATCATCCATACTGGAGTGACATCAACGGGCTGGCGCAGCAGCGCCCGCAGATAACGATCGTTTTTGAGTTCGGTCATTTTGGCTGTTCCTTAGTGCGTCAGGCGGTCAGTGTATCATCACTCATACTCTGCCCGACACATCGCCACCGTATCTTCTATCAGACGGCGCGCCACGGTGCCGGGCGGCGGAAGTAACGGTAAATCATCGTAGCGATACCAGTTCGCCTCGAGCAGCTCTTTCGGATCAATCACGATGTCGCCGCTGTCATATTCCGCCATAAATGCGGTCATCAGCGACTGGGGAAACGGCCACGGCTGGGAAGTCACGTACCGCAAGTTTTTAACTTTAATTCCGCTCTCTTCCATCACTTCCCGCGCGACCGCCTGCTCGAGGGTTTCGCCCACTTCGACGAATCCGGCAAGTACCGTATGGACACCGTTACGATGGCGGGTATGCTGGGCGAGGAGGATCGAATCATCGCGACGGATGGCAACAATAATGCAGGGGGCGATTTGCGGGTAGTAACGCTCACGGCAATGGCTGCACAGCATCGCCCATTCGGTTTTGCTCGGATACATTTCATGCCCGCAGTAACCACAGTATTTATGCGATCGGTAAAACTCCGCCAGTTGCACGCCACGTCCGGCCAGTTGAAACAGCCCAACATCGAGATCAATGACCTGACGTACCGACCCCATATCGTGACGCCGCTGCTGTTGTACTAACCAAACAGGTTCCCCCTGCCATTCGCCGATTTGTAGTGCGCGCTGACCCACAAGATCGAAATTTGCCGCTTCGCCATATGGCAATTCTCCCTTCGGCAACCATAATTTTTGTTCATGGCTGACGACCCACCAGCCGTGATCTAATTTTTCAATTATACGATCCATAGCTCTTGCACTACCTTTGCATCACTGGCATGTTTAACATGGTTTTTACATTTCTCACTGAGCAGTTTTTGAATACAAACTTGCGGAGTCAATCATGCTTAACCAGCTCGATAACCTGACGGAGCGCGTCAGAGGAAGTAACAAACTGGTTGATCGCTGGCTACATGTACGTAAGCATCTGCTCGTGGCTTACTACAATCTGGTTGGCATTAAGCCTGGCAAAGAATCGTACATGAGGCTAAACGAAAAAGCCCTTGATGATTTTTGTCAGAGCCTGGTCGATTACTTGTCTGCCGGACATTTCAGTATTTATGAGCGCATTCTTCATAAACTGGAAGGCAATGGGCAACTCGCACGCGCCGCGAAGATTTGGCCACAACTCGAAGCCAATACCCAACAGATTATGGATTACTACGATTCCAGCCTGGAAACCGCTATCGATCATGATAATTACCTTGAGTTTCAACAGGTTTTATCTGACATCGGCGAGGCCATGGAAGCGCGCTTTGTGCTGGAAGATAAGCTGATTCTGCTGGTGCTTGACGCCGCCCGCGTCAAATATCCTGCTTGAGTTCTGCGCTGTTAACGCGTAATTTACATTCAACGCCCCGTTTGCGGGGCTAATTTCTTGTCGGAGTGCCTTAACTGGCTGAGACCGTTTATTCGGGATCCGCGGAACCTGATCAGGCTAATACCTGCGAAGGGAACAAGAGTTAATCTTCTATCGCATCGCCTTTGCGGCGATCGTCTCTTGCTTCATCCGTCGTCTGACAAGCCACGTCCTTAACTTTTTGGAATGAGCTATGTCTGCAACAAAACTGACCCGCCGCGAACAACGCGCCCAGGCCCAACATTTTATCGACACCCTGGAAGGCACCGCCTTTCCGAACTCAAAACGCATTTACATCACTGGCACACAACCCGGCGTGCGCGTGCCGATGCGTGAGATCCAGCTTAGCCCGACGCTAATCGGCGGCAGCAATGAACAGCCGCAGTACGAAGAAAACGAAGCGATTCCGGTCTACGACACCTCCGGTCCGTATGGCGATCCTCAGATCGCCATTAACGTGCAGCAAGGACTGGCAAAACTACGCCAGCCGTGGATCGATGCACGCGGCGATACCGAAGAACTTACCGTGCGCAGTTCCGATTACACTAAAGCACGGCTGGCAGATGATGGCCTCGACGAGCTGCGTTTTAGCGGCGTATTAACCCCAAAGCGCGCCAAAGCAGGCCACCGCGTCACACAACTGCACTACGCCCGCCAGGGCATCATCACACCGGAGATGGAATTCATCGCCATCCGCGAGAATATGGGCCGCGAGCGCATTCGTAACGAAGTTTTGTGCCACCAGCATCCGGGAATGAGCTTTGGCGCACGTCTGCCGGAAAATATCACTGCGGAATTTGTCCGTGATGAAGTCGCTGCCGGACGTGCCATTATCCCCGCCAACATCAACCATCCGGAATCGGAGCCGATGATTATTGGTCGCAACTTTCTGGTGAAGGTTAACGCCAATATCGGCAACTCGGCAGTCACCTCTTCCATCGAAGAAGAAGTGGAAAAGCTGGTATGGTCTACGCGCTGGGGGGCGGATACAGTGATGGATCTTTCCACCGGTCGCTATATTCACGAAACTCGCGAATGGATTTTGCGTAACAGCCCGGTGCCGATTGGTACAGTGCCGATCTACCAGGCGCTGGAGAAGGTTAATGGGATCGCTGAAGATCTTACCTGGGAAGCGTTTCGGGACACGCTGCTGGAACAGGCCGAGCAAGGTGTGGATTACTTCACTATCCATGCGGGCGTGCTACTGCGCTACGTGCCGATGACCGCGAAACGCCTGACCGGTATCGTCTCTCGCGGCGGTTCGATTATGGCGAAATGGTGCCTCTCCCATCATCAGGAAAATTTCCTCTATCAACACTTCCGCGAAATTTGTGAAATCTGTGCCGCTTATGATGTTTCGTTGTCCTTGGGCGACGGCCTGCGCCCCGGTTCTATTCAGGACGCCAACGATGAAGCGCAGTTTGCCGAACTACATACGCTGGGCGAACTGACCAAAATCGCCTGGGAATATGACGTGCAGGTGATGATTGAAGGTCCAGGCCACGTGCCGATGCAGATGATCCGCCGCAATATGACCGAGGAGTTAGAGCACTGCCACGAAGCACCGTTCTATACCCTCGGGCCGCTAACTACTGATATTGCGCCGGGTTATGACCACTTCACATCGGGGATTGGCGCGGCGATGATTGGCTGGTTTGGCTGCGCGATGCTCTGTTACGTAACGCCAAAAGAGCATCTGGGTCTACCTAATAAAGAAGATGTTAAGCAGGGGCTTATCACCTATAAGATTGCCGCCCACGCCGCCGACCTGGCGAAAGGGCATCCAGGCGCGCAAATTCGCGATAACGCCATGTCGAAAGCCCGCTTCGAATTTCGTTGGGAAGACCAGTTTAATCTGGCCCTCGACCCGTTTACCGCCCGCGCTTATCACGATGAAACCCTGCCACAAGAGTCCGGTAAAGTCGCCCATTTTTGCTCCATGTGTGGGCCGAAATTCTGCTCGATGAAAATCAGCCAGGAAGTGCGTGACTATGCCGCCGCGCAAACCATTGAAGTGGGAATGGCGGATATGTCGGAGAACTTCCGTGCCAGAGGTGGAGAAATCTACCTGCGTAAGGAGGAAGCGTGATGTATCAGCCTGATTTTCCTCACGTACCTTTTCGTTTAGGACTGTACCCGGTAGTGGACAGCGTACAGTGGATCGAACGTCTGTTGGATGCAGGCGTGCGTACTCTCCAGCTGCGCATCAAAGATCGGCGCGATGAAGAGGTTGAAGCCGATGTCGTGGCAGCAATTGCGCTGGGCCGCCGCTATAACGCGCGACTGTTTATCAACGATTATTGGCGGCTGGCGATTAAGCATCAGGCGTATGGCGTCCATCTGGGGCAGGAAGATTTGCAAGCCACCGATCTCAATGCCATCCGTGCAGCGGGCCTGCGGCTGGGCGTTTCGACTCATGATGATATGGAGATCGACGTCGCGCTGGCAGCACGTCCTTCTTATATCGCGCTGGGACATGTGTTCCCGACCCAAACCAAACAGATGCCTTCTGCACCGCAGGGGCTGGAACAGCTGGCACGGCACATTGAGCGCCTGGCTGATTATCCCACTGTAGCGATTGGCGGTATCAGCCTGCCGCGCGCACCTGCGGTGATGGCGACAGGTGTTGGCAGTATCGCCGTCGTCAGTGCCATTACCCAGGCCGCAGACTGGCGTTTGGCAACGGAACAGTTGCTGGAAATTGCAGGAGTTGGCGATGAATGACCGTGATTTTATGCGTTATAGCCGTCAAATCCTGCTCGACGATATTGCTCTTGACGGGCAACAAAAACTGCTCGACAGCCAGGTGCTGATTATCGGTCTGGGTGGGTTGGGTACACCTGCTGCACTATACCTGGCGGGAGCTGGTGTCGGGACGCTGGTACTGGCAGATGACGACGATGTGCATTTGAGCAATCTGCAACGACAAATCCTCTTTACCACTGAAGATATCGATCGCCCGAAATCGCAGGTCAGCCAACAGCGACTGACACAGTTAAATCCCGACATTCAACTGACGGCACTACAACAACGGTTAACGGGTGAGGCGTTAAAAGATGCGGTAGCACGGGCCGATGTGGTGCTCGACTGTACCGACAATATGGCGACTCGTCAGGAGATTAATACCGCCTGCGTGGCACTCAACACGCCGCTTATCACCGCCAGCGCGGTCGGATTTGGTGGTCAGTTGATGGTGCTGACACCGCCCTGGGAACAGGGGTGTTACCGCTGCCTGTGGCCGGATAACCAGGAGCCTGAACGCAACTGCCGCACGGCAGGCGTGGTTGGCCCGGTGGTCGGGGTCATGGGCACGTTACAGGCACTGGAAGCAATTAAGCTATTGAGTGGAATAGAGACCCCTGCGGGATATCTTCGACTGTTTGACGGTAAATTAAACCAATGGCGCAACCTGGCGTTGCGCCGCGCTACAGGTTGCCCGGTATGCGGAGGAAGCAATGCAGATCCTGTTTAACGATCAACCGATGCAGTGTGTCGCCGGGCTAACTGTTCACGATCTGCTCGAGCAACTCAATCAACAACAAACGGGCGCGGCGCTGGCGATTAATCAGCAAATCATCCCGCGAGAGCAGTGGGCGCAACATATCGTGCAGGATGGCGACCAGATCCTGCTTTTTCAGGTTATTGCAGGGGGTTGAGATGTTACGTATTGCGGACAAAACGTTTGATTCACATCTGTTTACCGGCACCGGGAAATTCGCCTCATCACAATTGATGGTGGAGGCGATCCGCACTTCCGGCAGCCAACTGGTGACGCTGGCGATGAAACGCGTCGACTTGCGCCAACACAACGATGCTATCCTCGATCCACTTATCGCGGCGGGTGTGACACTGCTGCCGAATACTTCTGGGGCGAAAACTGCGGAAGAAGCTATTTTCGCCGCCCATCTGGCACGTGAAGCGTTAGGCACAAACTGGCTAAAATTAGAGATTCACCCTGACGCCCGCTGGCTGTTGCCCGATCCCATCGAAACCCTGAAAGCCGCCGAAACGTTGGTGCAACAGGGATTTGTCGTGCTGCCTTACTGCGGTGCCGATCCAGTGTTGTGCAAACGTCTGGAGGAAGTGGGCTGTGCAGCAGTAATGCCGCTCGGCGCACCAATTGGCTCTAATCAGGGACTGGAAACCCGCGCCATGCTGGAGATTATTATCCAGCAAGCCACGGTTCCGGTGGTCGTTGATGCTGGCATTGGCGTTCCCAGCCATGCCGCGCAGGCGCTTGAAATGGGAGCCGATGCGGTGTTAGTGAATACGGCGATTGCCGTCGCGGACGATCCCGTCAACATGGCGAAGGCATTTCGTCTGGCGGTAGACGCCGGCCTGCTGGCACGTCAGTCCGGGCCGGGCAGTCGCAGTCATTTTGCTCATGCCACTAGCCCGCTGACCGGATTTCTGGAGGCATCGGCATGAAAACCTTCAGTGATCGCTGGCGACAACTGGACTGGGACGACATCCGCCTGCGAATCAACAGCAAAACGGCAGCTGACGTAGAGCGGGCGCTCAATGTTTCGCAACTCACTCGCGACGATATGATGGCATTGCTATCACCTGCCGCCGGTGAATACCTGGAACCACTGGCTCAACGGGCGCAGCGCCTGACCCGCCAGCGATTTGGCAACGTCGTCAGCTTCTACGTCCCGCTTTATCTCTCTAATCTTTGCGCTAACGACTGCACTTACTGCGGATTTTCCATGAGCAATCGCATCAAGCGTAAAACGCTGGATGAAGCGGATATCGCCAGGGAAAGCGCCGCTATCCGGGAGATGGGCTTTGAACATCTATTGCTGGTCACTGGTGAACATCAGACGAAAGTGGGGATGGATTACTTTCGTCGTCACCTCCCTGTCCTGCGTGAACAGTTCTCTTCACTACAGATGGAAGTACAGCCGCTGGCGGAAGCGGAATACGCCGAGTTAAAGCAACTTGGTCTGGATGGGGTGATGGTTTATCAGGAGACATATCACGAGGCGACATACGCCCACCATCATCTGAAAGGGAAAAAACAGGACTTCTTCTGGCGGCTGGAAACGCCGGATCGGCTGGGCCGTGCGGGGATAGATAAGATAGGCCTCGGCGCGCTAATCGGCCTTTCCGACAGCTGGCGCGTTGACTGCTATATGGTTGCCGAACATTTGCTATGGCTGCAACAACATTACTGGCAAAGCCGTTACTCTGTCTCCTTCCCGCGCCTGCGCCCGTGTACTGGCGGGATTGAGCCAGCGTCGATTATGGATGAACGCCAGTTAGTGCAAACTATCTGCGCCTTCCGCCTACTTGCGCCGGAGATTGAACTGTCACTCTCCACGCGGGAATCACCGTGGTTTCGCGATCGCGTTATTCCGCTGGCGATCAATAACGTCAGCGCCTTCTCGAAAACGCAACCTGGTGGCTATGCCGACAATCATCCGGAGCTGGAGCAATTCTCACCGCACGACGATCGCAGGCCGGAAGCCGTTGCTGCTGCATTAACTGCTCAGGGTTTGCAGCCGGTATGGAAAGACTGGGACAGCTATCTGGGACGTGCCTCGCAAAGGACATGAGACAGAATGTAAGAACGTAAATTTATTCCGAGCAGCTACGGAAGATGAAAAACGCAAGGTTGTTGAAAGCGTTGCGTTTTTTTATGTTAGTACCGTCAGCAGGAATGTTGTCCAGGGCGAAAAGCTTCTTCCTCGTTTCGCCCTGCCTTTCTTAATATTTCCCGTGAAGAATTTGCCCTCTGAATAACACCCATAAAAAAACCCGCCGAAGCGGGTTTTTACGTTATTTGCGGATTAACGATTACTCGTTATCAGAACCGCCCAGACCTGCGTTCAGCAGTTCTGCCAGGCTGGCAGATGCGTCTTCTGCAGTCACCTGCGGTGCAGCCGGAGCTTCACCTGCAGCACGGCGACGCATACGATCCTGGTGGTACGCGTAACCGGTACCTGCCGGGATCAGACGACCTACGATAACGTTCTCTTTCAGGCCGCGCAGTTCGTCGCGTTTGCCCGCAACGGCTGCTTCGGTCAGCACGCGAGTGGTCTCCTGGAACGATGCCGCGGAGATGAAGGACTCGGTTGCCAGAGACGCTTTGGTGATACCCAGCAGATCGCGGGAGTAAGTTGCACCCACTTTGCCGTTCGCTTCCAGTTCGCGGTTTGCGATCTTGACGCGAGAGTATTCAACCTGTTCGCCTTCCAGGAAGTCGGAGCTGCCCGCGTTAACGATGGTAGCTTTACGCAGCATCTGACGAACGATAACTTCGATGTGTTTATCGTTAATCTTAACGCCCTGCAGACGGTATACGTCCTGTACTTCGTTAACGATGTAACGAGTCACAGCATGAACACCACGCAGACGCAGAATGTCATGCGGCGCTTCCGGACCGTCGGAAATTACGTCACCACGTTCTACACGTTCACCTTCGAACACGTTGAGCTGACGCCATTTCGGAATCATCTCTTCGTACGGCTCGCTACCGTCTACCGGGGTGATAACCAGACGACGTTTACCTTTGGTTTCTTTACCGAAGGAAACCACACCGCTGATTTCAGCCAGGATTGCCGGCTCTTTCGGACGACGTGCTTCGAACAGGTCCGCAACGCGTGGCAGACCACCGGTGATGTCCTTGGTACCGCCAGATTCTTGCGGAATACGCGCCAGGGTGTCACCAGAGCTGATCTGTACGCCATCTTCCAGCTGAACAATCGCTTTACCCGGCAGGAAGTACTGCGCAGGCATGTCGGTACCCGGGATCAGAACGTCGTTACCCTGAGCATCAACGATTTTCAGTGCCGGACGCAGATCTTTACCACCTGCGGTACGTTCTGCGGAATCCAGAACCACCAGCGAAGACAGACCGGTCAATTCGTCGGTCTGACGAGTAATGGTCTGGCCGTCGATCATGTCAGTAAAGCGTACAAAACCGCTTACTTCGGTGATAACCGGCATGGTGTGCGGGTCCCAGTTTGCAACGGTCTCGCCGCCAGCAACCTGTTCGCCATCGCCTTTCGCCAGTACTGCACCGTAAGGCACTTTATAGCTTTCTTTGGTACGACCGAATTCGTCGATCAATTTCAGTTCGGTGTTACGGGAAGTGATAACCAGTTTGCCGCTGGAGTTCACAACCGACTTCACGTTGCTGAGCTTGATGCTACCTTTGTTTTTCACCTGGATGCTGGATTCAGCAGCCGCACGAGATGCCGCACCACCGATGTGGAACGTACGCATGGTCAGCTGTGTACCCGGTTCACCGATGGACTGTGCCGCGATAACACCGATTGCTTCACCTTTGTTGATGATGTGGCCACGTGCCAGGTCACGACCGTAGCAGTGCGCACATACACCAAAGTCGGTGTCACAAGATACAACAGAACGTACTTTAACCGCGTCGACAGAGTTCTCTTCCAGCAGGTCACACCACTGTTCGTGCAGCAGCGTGTTGCGCGGAACCAGGATATCAGCAGTACCCGGTTTAAGAACGTCTTCAGCAGTTACACGACCCAGTACGCGATCGCGCAGCGGCTCTTTAACATCACCACCCTCGATAACCGGCGTCATCATGATACCTTCATGGGTACCACAATCGTCTTCGGTTACCACCAGGTCCTGCGCCACGTCAACCAGACGACGAGTCAGGTAACCGGAGTTCGCCGTCTTCAGTGCGGTATCCGCCAGACCTTTACGAGCACCGTGGGTTGAGATGAAGTACTGGAGTACGTTCAGACCTTCACGGAAGTTCGCGGTGATTGGCGTTTCGATGATGGAGCCATCCGGCTTCGCCATCAGACCACGCATACCCGCCAGCTGACGAATCTGTGCCGCAGAACCACGCGCACCGGAGTCGGCCATCATGTAGATGCTGTTGAAGGAAACCTGCTTCTCTTCCTGACCGTCACGGTTAATAACGGTTTCAGTTTGCAGGTTATCCATCATCGCTTTGGATACACGATCGTTCGCCGCAGCCCAGATATCGATAACTTTGTTGTAGCGTTCGCCCGCAGTTACCAGACCAGACTGGAACTGCTCCTGAATCTCAGCAACTTCAGCTTCTGCCTCGGAGATGATTTCGTGTTTCTTCTCCGGGATGACCATGTCATCGATACCAACAGATGCACCAGAACGCGCTGCATATGCAAAGCCGGTGTACATGATCTGGTCCGCAAAAATAACGGTCGGTTTCAGACCGAGAATGCGGTAGCAGGTGTTCAGCATTTTGGAGATTGCTTTCTTACCCAGCGCCTGGTTGACGATGGAGTAAGGCAGACCTTTCGGTACAATCATCCACAGAATGGCACGGCCAACGGTCGTATCTTTCAGGCTGGTTTTCGCTACTAATTCACCGTTAGCATCTTTTTCATACTCGGTGATACGCACTTTAACGCGCGCATGCAGAGAAGCCAGACCAGAGCGATACAGACGTTCTGCTTCTTTCGGGCCAGTCAGTACCATGCCTTCGCCTTTGGCGTTAACACAGTCACGGGTCATGTAGTACAGACCCAATACAACGTCCTGAGACGGAACGATGATTGGTTCGCCGTTCGCCGGGGACAGGATGTTGTTGGTAGACATCATCAGCGCACGCGCTTCCAGCTGGGCTTCCAGTGTCAGCGGTACGTGAACAGCCATCTGGTCACCATCGAAGTCGGCGTTATATGCCGCACAAACCAGCGGGTGCAGCTGGATAGCTTTACCTTCGATCAGTACCGGTTCAAATGCCTGGATACCCAGACGGTGCAGAGTCGGTGCACGGTTCAGCAGTACCGGGTGTTCGCGGATAACTTCGTCCAGGATATCCCAAACGACAGCTTCTTCGCGCTCAACCATTTTCTTCGCAGCTTTAATGGTGGTAGCAAGACCACGCAGTTCCAGCTTGCCGTAGATGAACGGTTTGAACAGTTCCAGTGCCATTTTCTTCGGCAGACCGCACTGATGCAGACGCAGGTATGGACCTACGGTGATTACAGAACGACCGGAGTAGTCAACACGCTTACCGAGCAGGTTCTGACGGAAACGACCCTGTTTACCTTTGATCATGTCGGCCAAAGATTTCAGAGGACGCTTGTTAGAACCGGTGATCGCACGACCGCGACGACCGTTATCCAACAGGGCGTCTACCGCTTCCTGCAGCATACGTTTTTCATTACGTACGATGATGTCCGGCGCAGCCAGATCCAGCAGACGTTTCAGACGGTTGTTACGGTTAATGACGCGACGATACAGATCGTTCAGGTCAGAAGTCGCGAAACGACCACCATCCAGCGGAACCAGCGGACGCAGATCTGGCGGCAGTACCGGCAGAACGGTCAGGATCATCCACTCTGGTTTGTTACCAGACTGAACGAACGCTTCCAGCAGTTTGATACGCTTGGTCAGCTTCTTACGCTTAGTTTCGGAGTTGGTTTCGTTCAGCTCTTCACGCAGCTGTTCGCACTCTTGCTCCAGATCCATGCTCTTCAGCAGAGCCTGGATTGCTTCCGCACCCATTTTCGCGTCGAATTCGTCACCGAACTCTTCCAGCGCGTCCAGATACTGCTCTTCAGTCAGGATCTGCTGACGCTCCAGGTTGGTCATACCGCCTTCGATAACCACATAGGATTCGAAGTACAGTACGCGTTCGATATCGCGCAGCGGCATATCGAGCAGCAGGCCGATACGGGACGGCAGCGATTTCAGGAACCAGATGTGCGCGGTCGGGGAAGCCAGTTCGATGTGGCCCATACGCTCACGGCGTACTTTAGTCTGGGTCACTTCAACGCCGCACTTCTCACAGATGACGCCACGGTGTTTCAGGCGCTTGTACTTACCGCACAGGCACTCGTAATCTTTTACCGGCCCAAAGATACGGGCGCAGAAAAGGCCGTCACGTTCTGGTTTGAACGTACGGTAGTTGATGGTTTCCGGCTTTTTAACTTCACCGAAAGACCATGAACGGATCATGTCTGGCGAAGCCAGAGCAATTTTGATCGCATCAAACTCTTCGGTTTTAGTCTGCGCTTTCAGAAACTTTAATAAATCTTTCACGGATTTGCTCCCGTCGGAGTTAGCACAATCCGCTGCCGGGTTTTACCCCGACAGCAGTGACCTGTTTGAGCGAGAATTACTCGTCTTCCAGTTCGATGTTGATACCCAGCGAACGAATCTCTTTCAACAATACGTTGAAGGATTCTGGCATGCCCGGCTCCATCTGATGGTTGCCGTCCACGATGTTTTTATACATCTTGGTACGACCGTTCACGTCATCAGACTTAACGGTGAGCATTTCCTGCAGGGTGTATGCTGCGCCGTATGCTTCCAGCGCCCACACTTCCATCTCCCCGAAACGCTGACCACCGAACTGTGCCTTACCACCTAGCGGCTGCTGAGTAACCAGGCTGTAAGAACCGGTGGAACGCGCGTGCATCTTGTCGTCGACCAGGTGGTTCAGTTTCAGCATGTACATGTAACCAACGGTTACCGGACGTTCAAACTGTTCACCAGTGCGACCGTCGTACAGGCGGATCTGACCAGAAGTCGGCAGGTCGCCAAGTTTCAGCAGTTCTTTAATTTCTGCTTCTTTCGCACCGTCGAAGACCGGCGTTGCGATTGGCATACCTTTGCGCAGGTTTTCAGCCAGACGCATAACTTCTTCATCGCTGAAGGTACTCAGGTCAACTTTCTGACGAACGTCAGCGCCCAGATCGTATGCACGCTGGATGAATTCGCGCAGTTTCGCGACTTCTTGCTGCTGTTTCAGCATGGCGTTGATCTTGTCGCCGATACCTTTCGCAGCCATACCCAGGTGGGTTTCGAGGATCTGACCGATGTTCATACGAGACGGTACGCCCAGCGGGTTCAGTACGATGTCTACCGGCGTACCGTTTTCATCGTAAGGCATATCTTCGATCGGGTTGATCTTAGAAATTACACCCTTGTTACCGTGACGACCTGCCATCTTGTCACCAGGCTGGATACGGCGTTTAACCGCCAGATATACCTTAACAATCTTCAGCACGCCCGGTGCCAGATCGTCGCCCTGGGTGATTTTGCGGCGTTTCGCTTCGAGTTTCTTCTCGAACTCGTGTTTCAGTTCGTCATACTGCTCAGCCAGCTGTTCCAGCTGATTTTGTTTCTCTTCGTCGGTCAGGCCCAGCTCCAGCCAGCGATCGCGCGGCAGTTTGTCGAGCTTCTCAGCTTCAACGCCACCGGCTACCAGCACAGCACGGATACGGCTGAACAGACCCGCTTCGAGGATCTGCAGTTCTTCAGACAGGTCTTTCTTCGCCTGTTTGAGCTGCATTTCTTCGATTTCCAGCGCACGTTTGTCTTTTTCAACGCCATCGCGAGTAAAGACCTGAACGTCGATAACCGTACCGGATACACCGTTTGGTACGCGCAGAGAAGAGTCTTTAACGTCAGACGCTTTCTCACCGAAGATCGCACGCAGCAGTTTTTCTTCTGGGGTCAGCTGAGTTTCACCTTTCGGCGTTACCTTACCAACCAGAATGTCGCCACCGGTCACTTCCGCACCAATGTAAACGATACCGGATTCATCCAGTTTGGAGAGCGCAGCTTCACCTACGTTCGGGATGTCAGCAGTGATCTCTTCTGGCCCCAGTTTGGTGTCACGGGACACACATGCCAGTTCCTGAATGTGAATGGTGGTGAAACGATCTTCCTGAACAACACGCTCGGATACGAGGATGGAGTCTTCGAAGTTGTAACCATTCCACGGCATGAACGCTACACGCATGTTCTGACCGAGCGCCAGTTCACCGAGGTCGGTGGACGGACCGTCTGCCAGCACGTCGCCACGTTCTACCGGTTCACCCAGAGACACACACGGCATCTGGTTGATACAGGTGTTCTGGTTAGAACGGGTGTATTTGGTCAGGTTGTAGATGTCGATACCCGCTTCGCCCGGATACATCTCGTCTTCGTTAACTTTGATAACGATACGGGAAGCATCCACGTACTGAACGACACCACCACGTTTAGCAACCGCAGTTACACCGGAGTCAACGGCAACAGCACGTTCCATACCCGTACCAACCAGCGGCTTATCAGCACGCAGAGTCGGAACGGCCTGACGTTGCATGTTCGCACCCATCAATGCACGGTTGGCGTCATCGTGTTCAAGGAACGGGATCAGGGACGCACCGACGGATACCACCTGCTGGGTGGATACGTCCATGTAGTCAACCTGGTCGCGGCTGAACAAGCTGGATTCGCCTTTGCTACGGCAAGTTACCAGGTCTTCTACGAAGTGGCCTTCTTCATCCAGGTTGGAGTTCGCCTGGGCGATAACGTAGTTGCCTTCTTCGATAGCAGACAGGTAGTGAATTTCGTCGGTTACAACACCGTCGATCACTTTACGGTACGGCGTCTCAAGGAAGCCATATTCGTTAGTCTGTGCGTACACGGACAGGGAGTTGATCAGACCGATGTTCGGGCCTTCAGGAGTTTCGATTGGACATACGCGACCGTAGTGAGTCGGGTGTACGTCTCGAACTTCGAAGCCTGCACGTTCACGGGTCAGACCGCCTGGGCCGAGTGCGGAGATACGACGCTTGTGCGTAATCTCAGACAGCGGGTTGTTCTGGTCCATAAACTGAGACAGCTGGCTGGAACCAAAGAACTCTTTCACTGCTGCGGAAATCGGTTTGGCGTTGATCATATCCTGAGGCATCAGGGTATCCAGATCGCCCAGAGACAAACGCTCTTTCACCGCACGCTCTACACGTACCAGGCCAACGCGGAACTGGTTTTCCGCCATTTCGCCAACGGAACGGATACGACGGTTACCGAGGTGGTCGATATCATCGACTTCGCCTTTACCGTTACGGATATCGATGAGCTTTTTCATAACATCAATGATGTCGTCTTTGCTCAGGATACCGGAACCTTCGATTTCGTCGCGCAGCAGAGAACGGTTGAACTTCATACGACCAACCGCAGACAAGTCATAGCGGTCTTCGGAGAAGAACAGGTTCTCGAACAGGCTTTCAGCGGCTTCACGAGTCGGCGGCTCGCCAGGGCGCATCATGCGGTAGATTTCTACCAGTGCGCTCAGACGATCGTTAGTTGGGTCGACACGTAAGGTTTCAGAGATATACGGGCCGTGATCCAGATCGTTGGTGAACAGCGTTTCGATACGCTTGTGACCAGACTGGCTCAGCTTAGCCAGCAGATCCAGGCTCAGCTCCATGTTCGCAGCACAGATCAGCTCACCAGTAGACTCATCAATGTAGTCTTTAGCAACCACTTTACCTGCGATGTACTCAACCGGGACTTCGATCAGTTTGACGTCGTCTTTTTCCAGCTGGCGAATGTGGCGCGCAGTAATGCGGCGGCCTTTTTCTACGTACACTTTACCGTTAGCTTCGATGTCAAAAGATGCGGTTTCACCACGCAGGCGTTCCGGCACCAGTTCCATCTGCAGCTTGTTATCACGGATTTCAAAGATAACTTTTTCAAAGAACAGGTCGAGGATCTGCTCTGTGGTGTAGTTCAGGGCACGCAGAATGATGGTCGCAGGCAGTTTACGGCGACGGTCGATACGTACGAACAGGTTGTCCTTCGGATCGAATTCGAAGTCCAGCCAGGAACCACGGTAAGGGATGATGCGCGCGTTATACAGCACTTTACCCGAAGAGTGGGTTTTACCTTTGTCGGAGTCAAAGAAGACGCCCGGACTACGGTGCAGCTGGGAAACGATAACACGCTCAGTACCGTTGATAACAAAGGTACCGTTGTCCGTCATGAGCGGAATTTCGCCCATGTAGACTTCTTGTTCTTTAATGTCTTTTACGGTGCCTTCCGGCGCTTCGCGCTCATAGATCACCAGACGCAGTTTAACGCGCAGCGGTGCGGAATAGGTCACGCCACGGATTTGACATTCCTGGACGTCAAACACCGGTTCGCCAAGGCGGTAGCTGACGTATTGCAGCTCGGAATTACCGCTGTAGCTCTGAATCGGGAATACGGAACGGAAAGCAGCTTCCAGACCATACTGCCCTTCAGGATCTTGCTCGATAAATTTCTGAAACGAGTCAAGCTGGATAGAAAGGAGATAAGGTACATCCAGAACTTGTGGACGTTTACCAAAATCCTTACGAATACGTTTTTTCTCGGTATAGGAGTAAACCATAGGGTTCCTCAGCTCGCTGACAAGTCGACCCATCTGTCCATTGAGCGGACAGTTTGTGCAACACTATTTTGTTGACCGGAAAATGGAACACTTTCCGCAATGCCTGTTGCTATCACGCTTAAACCATTTCATTGCGATTTACACAGAACGGGCGTCCTGTCGCAGTATATTAAGTCGTCGATAGAAACAAGCATTGAAAGGCACAGCAGTAGTCAAACAGTGTGAAACGCTACTGGCGCCTTACAGCACAAAAAGGCTGGTGACTAAAAAGTCACCAGCCATCAGCCTGATTTCTCAGGCTGCAACCGGAAGGGTTGGCTTATTTAACTTCAACTTCAGCGCCAGCTTCTTCCAGAGCTTTTTTCAGTGCTTCTGCGTCGTCTTTGCTCACGCCTTCTTTCAGAGCAGCCGGTGCAGATTCTACCAGGTCTTTAGCTTCTTTCAGACCCAGGCCAGTTGCGCCACGTACTGCTTTGATAACAGCAACTTTGTTAGCGCCAGCAGCTTTCAGAATTACGTCGAATTCAGTTTTTTCTTCAGCAGCTTCAACCGGGCCAGCAGCTACAGCTACAGCAGCAGCAGCGGAAACACCGAATTTTTCTTCCATTGCAGAGATCAGTTCTACAACGTCCATTACAGACATAGCTGCAACTGCTTCAATGATTTGATCTTTAGTGATAGACATTTAAATTGTTCCTGAATATCAGAATAAGTTTATACGTAAGCGAATGCGTTAAAAAGATAACTGCGATTAAGCAGCTTCTTTCGCATCGCGTACAGCAGCCAGAGTACGAACCAGTTTGCCAGCCGAAGCTTCTTTCATGGTTGCCATCAGGCGTGCAATTGCTTCTTCGTAGGTCGGCAGAGTTGCCAGGCGGTCGATCTGAGACGCCGGGATCAGCTCACCTTCAAAGGCAGCGGCTTTGACCTCAAATTTTGCATTCGCTTTCGCGAACTCTTTGAACAGACGAGCAGCTGCGCCCGGGTGTTCCATAGAGTATGCAATCAGGGTCGGACCAACAAACGCGTCTTTCAGGCACTCGAACGGAGTACCTTCAACAGCACGGCGCAGCAGGGTGTTACGAACAACACGCATGTATACGCCAGCTTCGCGACCTGCTTTACGCAGTTCAGTCATTTTATCTACAGTTACGCCACGGGAATCCGCAACTACTGCAGACAGCGCGCCTTTGGCTACTTCGCTGACTTCAGCAACAATCGCTTGTTTGTCTTGAAGATTTAAAGCCATTAGCTTTGCTCCTGGATGTTTGCCAGAGAAAATCTCTGGAACTCACTTCACTCTTCCAAACGGAGAGAGCGTCTTAATTACGGTGAGCAGAAACAAGCCAGAATATAAAAGAATAATCTTAGCGTTCTGTCACCGTCTACGCAGGGGATTAAGTTTCTTGCGAAACTCCTGCGGTCTTCGACGGAGGCCTGGATAGGCCAGGCTCCAACGAACAAATCTTTTCTATCCGTCGCTATTCAGCTTGTAGCGGCGTTGGCTTCCTTCGTTCGCACCAGTCACATAGTTAGCTATGCTCCTGGCGACTCACTCAGTTGCCGCCTTGCTACAACCCGAATATCTCGGATATACGTCTGCATTAAGCATTATACGTGGGGGTAAGATTGTAGACAAAATCACCGCCCACGTAAAGGCATTAGTTTACAGAAGCGCTCAGGCCAGCCTGGTCAACTGCAACACCTGCACCCATGGTGGTGGAGATGCTAACTTTCTTGATGTACACGCCTTTCGCCTGAGTCGGTTTTGCTTTTTTCAGCGCAACCAGCAGAGCTTCCAGGTTTTCTTTCAGTTTGTCAGCGTCAAAGTCCACTTTACCGATGGTGGTGTGGATGATGCCGTTTTTGTCGTTACGGTAACGAATCTGGCCAGCTTTAGCGTTTTTAACCGCTTCAGCAACGTTCGGCGTTACAGTACCCACTTTCGGGTTTGGCATCAGGCCGCGCGGACCCAGAACCTGGCCCAGCTGGCCAACAACGCGCATTGCATCCGGAGAAGCAATAACAACGTCAAAGTTCATTTCGCCTTTCTTGATCTGGTCAGCCAGATCTTCCATACCTACCAGTTCAGCGCCTGCAGCTTTAGCAGCTTCAGCGTTTGCACCCTGGGTAAATACGGCTACGCGAACGGAACGGCCAGTACCGTGCGGCAGTACAGTTGCACCACGTACGTTCTGGTCAGATTTACGAGCGTCGATGCCGAGGTTAACAGCAACGTCCACGCTTTCTACGAATTTAGCAGTCGCCAGCTCTTTCAGCAGAGCGATAGCTTCGTTGATGTCGTACTGTTTGGTTGCATCAACTTTCTCGCGGATAACACGCATGCGCTTGGTCAGTTTAGCCATTTCTTAGTCCTCCACTACCAGGCCCATGGAACGTGCAGTACCTTCGATGGAGCGAGTCATCGCTTCAATGTCGGCACCAGTCATGTCGGCAGCTTTGGTCTGCGCGATTTCCTGCAGCTGAGCGCGGGAAATTTTACCCACTTTGTCTTTGTTCGGCTTACCGGAACCAGACTTGATACCAGCCGCTTTTTTCAGCAGAACTGCTGCCGGCGGAGTCTTGGTAACGAAAGTGAAAGAACGGTCAGCGTAAACGGTGATTACTACCGGAATCGGCAGACCTTTTTCGATGGAATCAGTTTTTGCGTTGAACGCTTTGCAGAATTCCATGATGTTTACGCCCTGCTGACCCAGAGCCGGACCTACTGGCGGACTCGGGTTAGCCATACCAGCTGCAACCTGCAGCTTGACATAGGCTTGTACTTTCTTAGCCATTATAAATTCCTCAAGTTGGGTAATAACGCCTCTGAGAGGCTCCCCGTGATATAAAAAATCGTTTTACGGGCAAGGCCCATAAAAACAAAAGGCGCGAAATTGTATTCCAATCTCGCGCCTTGTGCAACGATTAAATCGCCGTTTTTTTGATCACTAGGTTAGGCTTTTTCAACCTGGCTGAAGTCCAGCTCTACCGGGGTCGCACGACCGAAGATAGAAACAGACACTTTCAGACGAGATTTCTCGTAATCAACTTCTTCAACAACACCGTTGAAGTCAGCGAACGGACCATCATTAACACGAACCATTTCACCCGGTTCAAACAGCGTTTTCGGACGCGGCTTATCGCCAACCTGCTGCAGGCGATTCATAATCGCATCCACTTCTTTATCGCTGATTGGCGCAGGACGATCGGAAGTACCGCCGATGAAGCCCATCACACGCGGTACGCTGCGCACCAGGTGCCAGCTCGCGTCGTTCATCACCATCTGAACGAGGACGTAGCCAGGGAAGAATTTGCGTTCGCTTTTGCGACGCTGTCCGCCACGGATTTCAACCACTTCTTCGGTTGGTACCATGACTTCACCAAACAAATCTTCCATGTTATGTAATTTGATATGCTCACGTAGCGACGTTGCTACGCGGCCTTCAAAACCGGAAAACGCCTGAACGACGTACCAGCGCTTTTTAGGAGCTTCAGACATCTCAGAACCTCAGGCCAGTGATAAAGGATACCAGGCGAACCAGAATACCATCCAGTCCCCACAGGATCAGTGACATTACTGCGGTAACCGCAGCCACAATCAGCGTGGTGTGCAATGTTTCCTGGCGAGTCGGCCAAATGACCTTACGGACTTCGGTACGCGCTTCACGGGCAAAAGCAACGGTAGCTTTACCTTTTGTCGTTAACAGCGCGACACCACCCGCTGCAGCAATCAGAATTACTACGGCCAGCGCACGCAGCGGCAGCATAATGTCGCGATAAAGGTAGTTGCCGACAATTGCTACCAGGAGCAATGCCACCACAACGACCCACTTCATCGCTTCCAGGCCGCGCCCGCTTCCTTGAGCTTCGGTATTCGCACTCATAAACCAACCTGTCAGAAGTATTCTACAAACATTTTCACCCCGCGATCGCGAGGCAAACCAAATCGAAACGCGTATTAGCTTTTCGGATTATACGCCCTCAACAGAGCCTGTCTCAGCAATGATTATGACAAAGAAAATCACTGATGAGCCAGGTTCTGGTACGAAAGCGTGCAAAAAGGGCATCAAATGATGCCCTTTTAGTGCGCATTGCGTCAAATGTTATCGGCAATTAGCTCAGAACTTTTGCTACAACGCCCGCGCCAACGGTACGGCCGCCTTCACGGATTGCGAAACGCAGACCGTCGTCCATCGCGATCGGGTGGAT